>JBIOVR010000327.1:0-5050 GCA_044867875.1 Chitinophagaceae bacterium | reverse complement strand
TCAACTTTTATTTCATTTTTATCCCAGGTGGTTATTCTTACTTCACCAAACTGGTTATCAATATTCAATGTGTTGCCTGAAGCGGGATACGTTTTTGAGATATTTCTCTCCCTGAAAAACTCATACCTTTTCTTTTCTTTTTTATCTCCATCCTGTGCAAACAATTGCGCCGTTGCAAGCAATAGTACAATTGGTAGGATCTTTTTAAATGTTCTTTTCATTTGTTGAAGTTTTTGTTGTTTTATATTCATGGATGATCATCAACTGCCTGCCCAGTAATTCCGATTGCAATTGCAGGTTTTGGATCATAGCCTTAATTATTACGTCTCCATTTATACTTTGACTGGCTTGTTCTCTTAATAGTCGATATGAACTGTCAAGTGTAACCAGGTCTTGCTGAAACTTATGATAGAGTGCTGGATCGTTTGCGATAGCAGCTCTTAGTTGCTTCTGGCGATCTTCAACTGCCTGCTCCGCCTGTTTAAATTGTGTAGCATACTCTATCGATATGCTATTGAAATTATCAAGACGGGATGGATTCGTCTGCTGATCAGTTTTTACAGTAGGAATTTCAACACCATCGCTATTGGGAAGTTTTCTTATAAATAAAAAATAAACTGACGTTAATGCGATAAAGAAAATAGCGGCGGCAGCACTCCATTTATAAATATCTCTTATTGTAAATCGCTTTGCTTCTTTTTTTATCGGAAGAGATCGTTCAATATCCTTCCAAACTTTGTTTGAAGGGTCGGCATCATCAAATTCACCACGATTTTTGCGGATGAATTTTTCAAGATCACTGCTCATATACTTCTCCTTTTTTTAAAAGTTTTAATAATTTTTGTTTGGCTCTTATGTATTGTGTTCTCACGGTTGATTGCGCCACTCCCAATATTTCCGAAATTTCTTCGTGATCATATCCTTCGAATAAATACAGCGATAAAACTGTTCTGTAACCATCGGGCAATTGCTGCATTGTTTGTTTGATCATATCTACCGTGTACCATATATCCACTTCATTAATTTCATTTTCATCCGGCAGATCTTCGGCCTTTTCCATATCAACAAAACTCATTCGCTGCTTTTTCAAAAGCGTAATGCTTTTAAATACCACTATCTGTTTTAGCCAGGCGCCGAAAGTCGACTTATTTTCAAAAGAGCTTAGCTGCATGAATGCATCGGTAAAAGAATCCTGTAATACATCTTCGGCATCCGCTGTTTTGTTCACGATCCTCAATGCCGTATTGAACATTGCTTTTGAATAACGCTCATACAACACCCGATAGGCAGATGTTTGTCCATCTATGCATTGACGTACCAAAACGTCAGCAGTTGGTATAAGAGTTTCAATTGCCAGACAACCGGTTTTATATAAAGTAATCGCTTTTGCCGGAATGTTGCATGGAGCCGAAAATATTTTTGATAAGAGGGAAAATTAGTGGGTAAACCGGGTTTTATGGGTTGTTTAAACCGTGGCGTATATTTATATATAACATAAATGACTCTTTTATGAGTACAAGCACTAAAGTCATTTTTATTATCGCTGTCCTCCTTTTGATCTATGGTTATCTCTGTCGCCTATTAAACATATATTTTTTCTGGGATAGTAAACATTTTGGTTGGATCATGATGGCCACCAGCTTAATGGGATTTTTTATTGATCTTAAAAAAATACTGGAAGCTCAAAAACAAAGTTCTTTTTTACCGCGGCTATTTATTGGCGTTATTATAGTGGCTTTTGGCATTGCAGGAGGCGGAATTCTTTTGCTTAAAAGTTCTAAAGTCTACCAGGATGAGATCGAAAATATAAGAATAAATGAACCGCTAAAAAGTGAAATTGGCAATTTTAGAGGAGTTGGCTTATTCCCTTCGGGCACTGGCTTCCTGGATTTTGCTTTTAATGTGAAGCCCGGTCCTTATACATTTGTTATTACGGTCAGAGGCTCCAGTGCTATTAAGGATCTTGAAATAACTTTATACAGAAGTTTACCAGCGCAGTAATTTATTTAATCGCAACAGCCGAAAACTCATTGTTGCTTCTCAGTTTCTTTCTATAACTTTTAAAAAAACTATCCCAACGAAGTTTGAGTACTCCGAGTATTCCTTCTTTTACAATTCCCTTATTCATTTTCGAGGTACCATGTGTACGATCCTTGAAGATGATTGGCACTTCAACGATCTTAAAACCGAGTTTCCATGCGGCAAATTTCATTTCTATCTGGAATGCATAACCAACAAAAGCAATAGCATCAAGATTCATTGCTTCTAATACTTCTCTTTTATAACACACAAAACCGGCAGTTGGATCTTTTACCGGCATCCATGTTATCATTCTTGTATAAAGTGATGCTCCTTTTGATAAAGCTATCCTGTCCCATGGCCAATTAACTACACCGCCTTCACTTACATAACGGGAACCAACTGCAACATCTGCTCCATCTTTCTTACAGGCATCATACAAGCGGGAAAGATCTTTTGGATTATGAGAAAAATCGGCATCGATCTCAAAAATAAAATCATATCCTTTTGCCAAGGCCCACTTGAAACCATGAATGTATGCCGTGCCCAAGCCAAGCTTGCCAGTTCTTTCTTCCAGGAATAATTGACCGTTATATTTTGGCTGAAGATCTTTTACGATCTGCGCAGAACCGTCCGGCGAACCATCATCAATCACCAACACATGAAAATCTTGTTGCAAGTCAAAAACAGCAGTAAGAATATTCGCAATATTCTCCTGTTCATTGTAAGTAGGTATTATGACAAGTTTCTCCAAAAAGTGTTGGTTCAGGAAAAACGAATTTACAATTTTTGATTGTGCCTCAACTAAAAAAATGAAGTATGATTGTTAATTCTTTTTCAGAAGGCTGCGGGTCCTTATTTCAGTGAGTTTTTGTTTTGTGTATTGTGGAAAGTCGCCTTTCATCATCCAGTCATAATACTGCGGCTCGTTTCTTAGCACGTCGGCAACAGCCTTGCCTTTATATTTGCCAAAGTTGAAGATCTCAACTCCATTTTCCAATATAAAGCGTCGTGCAAAGTCTACGATGGACTCTTCGCCTATCAATTTTAAAACCGAATCAATAGAGGTTCCAAGATCAGGATAACGTTCCAGCTGAGCAATCAATATTTCATGAGTAGCACTCGCATCAATCTCTGCACTATGTGCTCCATCAAGATTTTTATTGCAATAAAATTTATAAGCGGCACTTAATGTACGTTGCTCCATCTTATGAAAAATGTTTTGTACATCAAGCAATCTTCTTCCTTTCATATCAAAGTCAACATCGGCACGCAAAAACTCTTCGACCAAAAGGGGTATATCAAACCTGTTACTATTATACCCGCCAATATCGCAACCATCCAGCATTTGCTTCAGTTCATGAGCCACTTCTTTAAATGCAGGCGCATCTTTTACCATCTCATCAGTAATGCCATGTACATCGCTTGATTGTTTTGGAATTGGCATCCCGGGATTGATTAGTTTGCGTTTGACACTGCGCTTGCCGTCGGGAAGTACTTTTACAATTGCAATTTCGATAATTCTGTCCGTGGCAAGATTAACGCCAGTCGTTTCTAAGTCAATAAAAGCCAGGGGTTTTGTGAGTTGAAGCATGTTATTTTAGTTCAGGTTTTTCAGGGCGGTAAAGTTAGGAGATTGTTGGCTTCTAAATACGTGAACTTAAAAAATCTGGCCTATCTTTGTAAAATAAATATTACGTTTAGCCGTTAATGTAAAAATCCTGTTATGAAAAATAAATTACTCGCCGGTTTTGCACTTCTTATCATGGCAATTAGCGTTTGTTCGTGTGCTACTTCACGCAAATATGGCTGTCCAACTGTATCAGTTGAAACAAAAAAATACAAGGTATAATCATTTCCCCCTATTTTTGCTTCGCAATGATTAATCGTTCACATAACCATCATCATATCTTACCAGACGGTAGGCCATGATGGTATTATGTACAACATAAACTTTTTAAGGGCTTACTGATGTAAGCCCTTTTTCTTTTATAAAGTTTATACAATGACTGAGAATTTAAAAATTGCGGTGCAGAAAAAAGGGAGGCTTTATGATGGTTCAATGGCTTTGCTGAAGGAGTGTGGTATTGATGTAAGCAATGGTAATAACCAGCTAAGAGTGCAAGCTGCCAATTTTCCTTTAGAAGTTTTTTTCTTGCGTGATGACGACATTCCTGAATATGTGCAGGATGCAGTTGCCGATATCGGGTTTGTTGGAGAGAATGTGATCGCTGAAAAAAATAAAGAAGTTACATCAGTTGAAAAACTGGGTTTTGGTAAATGCAGGTTATCGATCGCTATTCCAAAAACGGAAGCTATAAAAACTGTTGCTGATCTGAATGGAAAAAAAATTGCTACCAGTTATCCATTGGTCCTTTCAAGATATCTCAAAGAAAAAAATATAAATGCAACAATCCAGGAGATCAGCGGATCTGTGGAAATAGCGCCAAAGATTGGTTTAGCCGAAGCTATTTGCGACCTGGTTAGTTCAGGAAGTACCCTATTTAGCAATGAGCTCACAGAACTGGAAACAATTTTAAAGTCTGAAGCGGTATTAATAAGTAATAAAAACCTATCAGCTGAAAAACAAAGCCTGCTTGATAAATTATTATTCCGAATTAAAGCAGTAAAAAAAGCAAAGAACAATAAATATGTTTTGTTGAACGCACCCAATAACAAGCTGGATGAGATTATCAAGATCTTACCGGGAATGAAAAGTCCTACCATTTTACCATTAGCAGAATCAGGATGGAGTTCTGTACATTCAGTTATAAGTGAAAATGATTTTTGGGAAGTTATCGAAAGCCTGAAAGCAAATGGGGCGCAGGGGATTTTGATAGTGCCTATTGAGAAGATGATAGTTTAGAACCAAGACCTGCCTGCCGGCAGGCAGGTTTTTTTGATTTAAATGGATTAAGATGATAAATGTGATAAAATACCCCGATAAAAAAGATTGGCAGGAGATAACTAAGCGGCCTGTTTTTGAAAAATTTTCTTTAGAGAAAGTCGTGAAAAAAATTTTGGAGAAAGT
>JBIOVR010000326.1:0-6789 GCA_044867875.1 Chitinophagaceae bacterium | reverse complement strand
TTACACGTTTTGTAAACAATATCATGTGGAGTGGAAAGAAAAGTACTTCATTCAACACTTTTTATGATGCGCTTGCTAAAGTAGCAAAGCAAACCGGAGAAGAAGGTTATGATGTATGGAAAAAAGCGTTGGCAAACATTACACCGTCTGTTGAGGTTCGTAGCCGTCGGATTGGTGGTGCAACTTTCCAGATTCCAACGGAAGTTCGTACTGACAGGAAGATCTCATTAAGCATGAAATGGTTGATCCGTTATAGCCGTGAAAGAAACGGTCGTAGCATGTCTGATAAACTTGCAGCTGAGATCGTAGCAGCAGCAAAAGGTGAAGGATCAGCTTTTAAAAAGAAAGAAGATACACACCGTATGGCAGAGGCTAACAAAGCGTTTGCCCACTTTAAAGTATAAGTGAGAAAATAGATTGATATAAGAGCCATCCAATCGGGTGGCTTTTTCTTTTTTAAAGATGTTCACAATTGAATTTAAGTAGCTGATTCTAAGGAAAACAATCTGGAAAACTTCCCGGTTCTCATTGCTTGACTGATTGGTTTTTATCCATACCTTTGCGCCTCCAAATTATAAAGGAAAAAATCACATGGCAGACTTAAAATTTCAAAGAAACTTCGGTATTGCCGCACATATTGATGCTGGTAAAACCACAACTACAGAACGTATCCTCCGTTATACCGGAATGATCCATAAAATTGGTGAGGTGCATGATGGTGCAGCTACCACAGACTGGATGGAACAAGAAAAAGAAAGAGGTATCACAATTACTTCAGCAGCGGTTAGCTGTCAATGGAATTTTCCGACAGTAAAAGGAAAAGTAGATGCCAATACAAAAAAATATTCTTTTAATATTATCGATACTCCGGGTCACGTTGATTTTACTGTAGAAGTAGAACGTTCAATGAGAGTGCTGGATGGATTGATCGCATTGTTCTCTGCTGTCGATGGTGTAGAGCCACAGTCTGAAACTGTATGGCGCCAGGCGAATCGCTACAATGTTCCGCGTATTGGATTTGTAAATAAAATGGATCGTTCAGGTGCTGACTTTTTGAATGTGGTAAAACAGGTTCGTGAAATGCTTGGTTCTAAAGCTGTGCCTTTGCAACTTCCTATCGGCGCAGAAGATGATTTTAAAGGTGTGGTTGACCTGGTAAAAATGAAGGGTATTGTATGGCACATGGAAACAAAAGGAATGACTTTTGATGAAATTGATGTACCTGCTGACATGTTGGAAGAAGCAAAAGAATGGAGAGCACAGTTAGTAGAAGCTGTTGCTGAGTATGATGATAAATTATTGGAAAAGTTTTTTGAAAACCCTGATTCGATCAGTGAGGATGAAATACATGAAGCTATTCGCAAAGCAACAATTGATTTGAGCATAGTACCTATGATGTGCGGTTCTTCATTTAAAAATAAAGGAGTGCAAACTGCCCTTGATGCAGTTTGTAGATATTTGCCTGGCCCGTTAGACATTGAACCTGTTAGCGGAGTTAATCCTGATACTGGCGAAACAGAAACCCGCAAGCCGGATATAAAAGAACCATTTGCTGCTCTGGCATTTAAAATCATGACTGATCCATTTGTTGGCCGGCTAGCTTTCTTTCGTGTTTATTCTGGTCATTTAGATGCAGGCTCTTATGTTCTTAATGTAAGAAGTGGTAAAAAAGAACGTATCAGCCGTATCATGAAAATGTTTGCCAACAAACAAAATCCTATTGATTTCATTGAAGCTGGTGATATTGGTGCCGCGGTTGGATTCAAAGAAATAAAGACAGGAGATACACTGTGTCAGGAAAATCATCCAATCACTTTGGAAAACATGTTTATTCCAGAGCCTGTTATTTCTGTAGCAATTGAACCGAAAACACAGGCGGACGTAGATAAAATGGGATTAGCAATTTCAAAATTGATAGAAGAAGATCCGACACTCCGTGTAAAGACAGATGAAGAAACTGGTCAAACTATCCTGAGCGGTATGGGCGAACTTCACCTGGAGATCATTGTTGATCGTATGCGCAGAGAATTTAAAGTAGAAGTAAACCAAGGTGCGCCACAGGTTGCGTACAAAGAAGCGTTCCAGTCTACTGTTGAACATCGTGAGACGTTAAAAAAACAAACTGGTGGTCGTGGTAAGTTCGCTGATATAGTATTTGAATTAGGACCAATTGATGCAGAATGGAAAGCTGTGAATCCTGATAAGCAATATCAATTTGTAAACGATCTGTTTGGTGGATCAATTCCCCGTGAATTTGTTCCTGCTATTCAGAAAGGTTTCGAACAAGCAATGACTACTGGGGTATTGGCAAGTTATCCTGTGGACAATATGAAGATCCGTGTATTTGACGGAAGCTTCCATGCTGTTGACTCTGATTCTATGTCATTTGAACTTTGTGCGAAAGCAGGTTTCCGTGAAGCAGCAAGAAAAGCAAAACCAGTTTTGCTTGAGCCGATCATGAAAATAGAAGTAGTAACTCCTGATCAATACATGGGTGATGTTACTGGTGATTTGAATAGAAGAAGGGGAATGTTAGAAGGAATGGATAACCGAGCAGGAGCGCAGGTTATTAAAGCTAAAGTTCCATTAAGTGAAATGTTTGGTTATGTTACACAGCTTCGTTCATTAAGTTCTGGTCGTGCATCATCAACAATGGAATTCAGCCATTATTCACCTGCACCATCTGGTATTGCTGAAGAAGTAATAGCAAAAGTGAAAGGCAAAGTGAATGCATAATTGATTTGGAAAAATAAAATATAATAAAGCCCGACAGAAATGTCGGGTTTTTTAGTTTAGCTCGTAAATATACTTGCATGCAATTTTGTTGATGCAGATCATAAACATGAATCTTTTTTACAAATCAATTAAACTTTTAACGATTTATATGTGTCTTATTAAGTTGCTCGATGAAAAACCTTTAAGGGTCTTTTTTATTTGGCATTAATCTTGATTTATGCGTACTACTAAAAAACAAAATATGAGAACTAGATTGATTATTTCTGCATTAATTCTAACCCTTGTTTCCCTAACCGTACTTAATTCATGTAAAAAAGATGAAACCAGTAATGGCAATGCACGACTCCAGGTTTATTTGACTGATGATCCTGGTGATTACGAAGCCGTTTACATTGATGTAAAAGATGTACAGATCAATGTGACAGGTGACAGTTCAAACGGATGGCAAAGCCTGAAAGGTGTCAATGCGGCCGTTTATGTTGTATTGAAACTGGTAAATGATGACGATACTTTGTTAACGGATTCAAATATTCCCTCAGGTAGACTTCATCAATTAAGATTAGTACTAGGCACTGAAAATTATGTAAAGATCGAGGGGACTTCACAACTAATAAAACTTGAAACGCCCAGTGCACAGCAAAGCGGTTTAAAATTAAATATTCAGCAGGATGTTGTGGATGGAATTCTTTATACCATCACACTCGATTTTGATGTGTCAAAATCTATCGTTAAGACAGGAAATGGTAAGTATATTCTTAAACCGACGATCAGGACTATTCTGAATGCAGCAGGTGGAAGTATTAAAGGTGTTGTAATGCCAAAAACTTTTCAATCTGCAGTTTACGCGGTACAGGGGGTTGACACAGTTGCCAGCACATTTACTGATTCAGATGGTGGGTACCTGCTCCGTGGATTAGCGGCTGGAACTTACGGTGTGTTTTATAAACCTAGTGATGTTACCTACAAAGATTCATTAAGAACAAATATTTCGGTTTCAACTAATGCTATAACAAAGATCGATACTACTTTCCTTCATCAATAAATTGATCTATGAAAATCTGAAAAGCCATTCCGTAATTGGGATGGCTTTTAGTTTTAACTAATAGCTTTCCTGATTCGTATTAATTTTTCCAGGAGCGGTGCAAGCAATTCAAGTTTGAGCATATTAGCGCCATCACTTTTTGCTACTACAGGATTAGGATGTGTTTCAATAAATAATCCGTCGGCGTCTGTGGCAATAGCTGCTTTTGCAATTGTTTCTATCATTTGCGGATTGCCGCCTGTAACACCTCCTGATTGATTTGGTTGTTGAAGACTATGAGTGCAATCCATCACAACGGGAACGCCGTGTGATCGCATAATAGGAATGCTTCTGTAATCAACAACAAGATCCTGGTAACCGAATGTAGTTCCTCTTTCAGTCAAAATGATCTTGTCATTTCCTGCTTTTCTAATTTTATCAACCGCAAACTTCATCGCTTCTCCGCTTACAAACTGACCCTTCTTTACATTTACGATCTTTCCTGTTTTTGCTGCTGCTTCCAAAAGATCTGTTTGACGACATAAAAAGGCTGGTATTTGTAAAATGTCAACATGCTGTGCAGCAAGCACTGCTTCTTCTTTGGCATGTACATCAGTAGTTGCAGGTAAAAGAAATTTTTTCTTTACATGATTGATCATTCCCAATGCAAGATCATCTCCAAGACCAGTAAATGAAGAACCACTTGTGCGATTTGCTTTTCTGTAAGAAGCTTTAAAAATATAAGGAATGCCCAGGTTCTTGCAGATCGAATAAACTTTATCAGCTACTTCCATTATCAGTTCTTCACTTTCAACCACACATGGACCTGCAATGAGAAAGAAATTTTTTTCATCGTATGATTGATTCGTAAACAAATCTTTCAAAAATTTTTCCATAGCGGCAAAGGTAGGAGTGGAATTTGGTATTTGTTATTTGGAATTTGGATGATGGAGTTTGACATTTGTTGATTAATAGACTGTCTATGGTAAAAGAAAAGATCCTTGTAATCGGCGCATCCGGGCAAATAGGAGTAGAGTTAACATTAGCACTCAGAAAAATCTATGGCAATAGCAATGTAGTGGCTTCCGATCTGCGAGAGCAGAATCCTCTGCTTGAGGGTACTGGGCCGTATGTTTCATTAGATGTGATGAATAAGGAAATGCTGCATGTCCAAGTCATCCGTCAAAACTTTACACAGATCTATTTACTTGCGGCTATTCTCTCTGCAACAGGTGAAAAAAATCCAAATCTCGCCTGGCATTTGAATATGCAAGGCTTATTGAATGTTCTTGATATTGCAAGAGAAGAAAAGCTCCATAAAGTTTACTGGCCATCTTCTATTGCAGTGTTTGGTCCAACAAGTCCGAAGAAAAATTGTCCACAACAAACGATCATAGAGCCCATTACTGTTTACGGTATCAGTAAATATGCGGGAGAATTTTGGTGCAATTATTTTTATCAGCGTTTTGGCGTTGATGTTCGCAGCTTACGTTATCCTGGTTTGATCTCTTATAAATCACCTCCCGGTGGTGGTACTACTGATTATGCGATCGAGATATTTCATGAAGCATTAGAAGAGAAAAAGTATGAATGCTTTTTAGATGAGAACACTTACCTGCCAATGATGTATATGCCTGATGCAATTCGTGCCACCATAGAATTGATGGAAGCACCGTCAGATAAAATTTCAATCAGAACTTCTTATAATATTTCAGGCATGAGTTTTTCGCCGAAAGAAATTGGAGCCGAAGTAAAAAAACATGTTCCTGATTTTAAGATCTCATATAAACCCGATTACCGACAGGCAATTGCGAATAGCTGGCCGCAAAGCATTGATGATTCCGTGGCAAGAAAAGATTGGGGTTGGAAAGAAGAATATGATCTTCCTGCTATGACAAAAGATATGTTCGATAATCTTTAAAAAGCTTTTTTCTTTAATGAATTGTAAACAGCCTGTACAAAAAATATTTTATCAAAACCTGTTTTAAACTCTTTAGTTGGATCTGAACTTATGATCTGATCCACCGTTTTGCCGGCTTTTATCCCGTCCGCGATCCTGTTTCTTATTGTTTGCAATTTGGTTTTAAAATCCTGCAGATCTTTTTTACTGCTGATCTGTCCATGCCCGGGTATGATCTTTGTCTCATCATTGATCATCTTCAACATTTGCTCGGCCCCGCTTATCATGCCATCGATCGTTCCTCCTCCGCCATCATCAATAAATGGTAAGCCATACCTGACAAAGGCATCTCCTGTGTGAAGCACATTTGCTTCTTTGAAATAAATAGCGGCATCACCATCGGTGTGTGCATTTTTAATATGGATCACCTGGACTGTTTCTCCATTCATATTAAAATTAAGTGATTCAGCAAAGGTTATTTTTGGCAGGCCTTCATAACTTAACGCCTTTTGTTCCTGCTTAAAAGCCTCAAAGATGTAATCCGTACTCAATCTTTTCCGTACATTCTCGTGGGCAACAATGATAGAACCTTCACTACCGAATACTTTATTTCCATCAGAGTGATCTCCGTGAAAATGTGTGTTGATGATAAACCTGATAGGTTTGTCGCTAATTGCAGCTATTGCCTTTTTTATTTTTTCTGATAAAGGAGCAAATTGATCATCTATGAGTATGACACCGTCATTTCCAACCAATACGCCAATGTTTCCACCTGAGCCTTCAAGCATATACACTGAGCCAGCTACTTTAGTTGTTTTTATGTTTACTGTATCGAAATTTTGGGCTGTAACAGCTAAGCAAGAAGCAAAAAGTAGAACTACGATAATGATCTTTCTCATAACAGTTTTTTTAGAGATGATATTAAAGCTAAGGTTTTTTAGTAATTTGTATCCATCAAAATGAGACAGAAGTTATCAGCCATATTAATTCTTGTAGTTTTTTTTAGTCTGCAGTACGGAAAAGTCGCTTCATTTATCTATTGTAAATGGCAGGCTGAAATAGTACAAAATAAACCTGATTGCGGTTGCGAGAATCATCTTACTTCTATGTTCGATCATAATGATGAGTCTTC
>JBIOVR010000325.1:0-13801 GCA_044867875.1 Chitinophagaceae bacterium | reverse complement strand
TAAATAAACTAACTTCAAAAAAACCGACTGTGCTTGTAATCAACTACAGTAATCCCTGGGTGATTGATGAAATTTATAACGACAAAAACAAAGGAAATATAAAAGCCGTATTGGCAACATTTGGTACAACAGCAGAAGCCGTATTGGATGTGGTTACGGGCAAGTTTAATCCCACAGGTAAAATGCCTTTTACAACACCCATCTCTGAAATTGCGGCGCAAAACCAGCAATCAGATGTACCGGGCTATTTAAAAGGCGATGCTTATCCTTTATTTAAATACAATGAAGGAATGAGTTATAGAAAAAATGACTGATTGCCCTTATTGTTCCGGTAACGATTGCGGAGATTTCAGTTTTTTAGCCAATAGATTTCATACATTTATTACCTGTTTTTGAAGGATTTATAAACCTCACCTCAATTTGTCATATGAGAAAATTCCTCGATGAAAATTTTTTGCTAAACAGCAAGGCTGCTCAGCAACTTTATCATGAGTTTGCTAAGGAAATGCCCATTATCGATTATCATAATCACCTGCCGCCGGATGAAATTGCCGCAGATAAGAATTTTGAAAATATTACAAAAGTATGGCTCTATGGTGATCACTATAAATGGCGGGCCATGCGATCAAATGGAGTTCCTGAGGAATTTGTTACCGGTAATAAAAGTGATTGGGAAAAATTTCAAAAATGGGCAGAGACCGTTCCGTATACTTTACGCAACCCTCTTTATCACTGGACACACCTGGAACTGCAACGATACTTCGATGTCAATGATATTTTGAATCCAGACACAGCAAAGAAGATCTATGAAGAAACATCTGCTAAGTTGCAGGAAAAAAAATTTAGTGTAAGGGGTCTATTGGAAAAAATGAATGTAAAACTCATTTGTACTACTGACGACCCGGTTGATGATCTTGCGTATCATAAAAAAATAAAGAATGACAATTGGCATATAAACGTACTGCCTGCTTTTCGCCCTGATAAGGCTATGAATGTGGATGATGTAAATACTTTTAATAATTATCTCACCCTCCTTGAAAAGGCAGCTAATATTTCCATCAGCACTTTCAATGATTATATTGCTGCCCTAAAAAAACGACATGAGTATTTCGTAGAGAACCATTGTAGGGTTAGTGATCATGGACTCGAAGAGATGTATGCAGAGGATTATACGCAAACAGAGGTTGTTGGAATTTTTGCTAAAATTCGTTCAGGTGGTGATCTGAGTTTGGAAGAAAGAAAGAAATTTAAGTCAGCAATGTTGGTCACATTGGCGGAATGGGATTGCGAAAAAGGATTTGTCCAGCAGTATCATCTTGGCGCTTTAAGAAATAACAATAGTCGCATGCTAAAACAACTCGGCCCGGATACTGGTTGGGATAGCATTGGAGATTTTTCACAGGCAAAAGCTTTATCAAAGTTTTTAAATAGACTCGATACAAATAATAAGCTGGCAAAGACAATCATTTACAATCTTAACCCTGCCGATAATGAATTATTCGCAACGATGATCGGCAATTTCAATGATGGCTCTGCTGCCGGAAAGATCCAGTGGGGTTCGGCCTGGTGGTTCCTTGATCAAAAAGATGGAATGATAAAACAAATAAATGCTCTCAGCAATATGGGTTTGCTCAGTAAGTTTATCGGTATGCTTACTGATAGTCGTAGTTTTCTTTCATTTCCAAGACATGAATATTTCAGGAGATTACTTTGCAATTTATTTGGTGAAGAAATTGAAAACGGTGAACTTCCCAACGATATGAAGTGGATAGGAAAGATCATCCAGGATATTTGCTATAACAATGCAAAAGAATATTTTGGTTGGAAGAATATTGACGAGGTCGTTCATAAAACAGTAAAAGCTTGATTAATAAATATTTTTTGAAAAACAAAAACCAAAAGCAACGAAGATGTCAAAGAAAGTAGTAACTCTTGGCGAAATCATGTTGAGATTATCAACACCGGATTTTAAAAGATTTGTACAGGCAGATACATTTGATATTACCTATGGCGGCGGGGAAGCAAATGTGGCAGCTGCATTATGTAATTACGGATTGAATGGAACCTTTGTAACAAAAGTACCTAACAATGCGATCGGTCAGTCCGCAATCAACCACATTCGTCGTTATGGAGTAGATACACAGTATATAGTTCGTGGTGGTGAAAGGCTTGGTATTTATTTTTTAGAAACGGGTGCGTCTATGAGGGCATCACAAGTTATATATGATAGGGCAGGAGCTTCTATTGCTGATGTAAACATGGAAGAGTTTGATTGGGATAAAATTTTTGCCGGGGCTGATTGGTTTCACACTACCGGTATCACACCGGCATTAAGTGATAAAGCAGCTGCATTGACTGAGGCTGCATTAAAAGCTGCAAAGGCAAAAGGCATCACCACAAGTATCGATCTTAACTATCGCAAAAAACTCTGGAGCAAAGAAAAAGCAAGAGAAGTGATGTCAAAACTTTGCCAGCACGTGGATGTATGTATCGGTAATGAAGAAGATGCAGATACGACATTAGGATTTAAAGCGGCGCATACGGATATAACCAAAGGTGAGCTGAATCTTGATGGTTATAAAGATGTATTTAAGCAAATGAAAGAAAAGTTCGGGTTTAAATTTATTGCCTCATCGCTTCGTGAAAGCTACAGTGCCAGTGATAATGGCTGGAGTGCATTGGTATATGATGGCAAAGATTTTTATCATACAAAAAAATATAATGTTCGTATTGTTGACCGTGTCGGTAGTGGTGATTCTTTTGCAAGTGGTTTGATCTATGGATTGGTAACCGGAATGTCAATGCCTGATGCTGCTGAGTTTGGGGTAGCGGCAAGTGCAATAAAACATACAATACCTGGTGACCTTAATCATGCTACACTGAGCGATGTGAAAGAATTAATGAAAGGTGATGGTAGCGGCCGTGTGCAGCGTTAACCCCTGTCCCCCTAAGGGGAGACTTAGGTGGGATATTCTTTTTTTATTTATAAGTTCTTTGGCTACGTAAGTTGAATAATTGTGTTACCAGCAATATTACTACTATCATCGTCTGTTGCGTCGCACACTTCATCTTTCTGTTCACTACTGAGCAAAAGAAACTCAGTTATAATGAAACATCAATTTTATAAACCTTTTTAAATCTAAGTTCTCCCTTTAGGGGGACAGGAGGTAACATGATCATTGATACATTAGGTAACGCACCAAAATATTTTTCGGCCCATCCTTTATTTGCAAAAGCATTTGAATATATCAGTCAGACTGATCTTGCAAATGCTGCAGATGGTAAGGCAGACATTTCAGATGGCTTAAAAGCTATCTTCAGTAATGCACCGGGCAAAACAATAGAAGTAAGTTGCTCAAAGTTCGAGTGTCATAATAAGAATATTGATATTCAACTTTGCATTAGTGGCTTTGAAACTATTGGATGGAAGCCAAGAGAAAAATGTGAAATACCAAATGGCGATTACCATGCTGAGAAAGATGTGCAGTTCTATAACGATACTCCTGATACATTTTTTCAATTGCATGACGGGCAGTTTGCAATTTTCTTTCCTGAAGATGTGCATGCGCCGATGATAGGAGAGGGAACGATCAAGAAGTTGGTGATCAAAGTACGAATTTGAGTTGTAAGTTGTAGGTCATAAGTTATAAAATAAAAAACTTACAACTGAAACCTGCAACAGATAACTTTAAACTTAGAACCTATAACTTAAAACTTATAACTTGAGCAAGACACAACAAATCGCAGATGCAATAATTAAGCAGGGAATGCTTCCTTTATATTTTAATTCAAGTGAGGAAGTAAGTCTTGATGTATTAAAGGCAATTTATCGTGCAGGTGTAAAAGCTGTTGAGTATACGAATCGTGGTGATGCAGCATTGGCAAATTTTAAAAAGATGGTTGCATTGCGTAATGCTGAGATGCCGGGTTTGTTATTGGGTGTAGGAACAATTAAGAATATGCAACATGCAAGCGATTACATGTCGGCCGGCGCTGATTTTTTAGTGAGCCCTGGATTTGTACCTGATGTTGCAGCCTACTGCGTAAGCAATGATATTTTTTATGCACCCGGTTGTATGACGCCGAGTGAGATCATTGCAGCTGAAAATGCGGGCATCAAATTCATTAAATTATTTCCGGGAAATATGCTTGGCCCTGAATTTTTGACAACTATAAAGGATATCTTTCCAAAACTCCTTTTTATGCCAACCGGTGGTGTAGATACAACAAAAGAGAATATTGAAGGATGGTTTAAAGCAGGCGTATGTGCCGTAGGAATGGGAAGCAAGCTTATCAGTAAAAAGCTGATGGAAGCAAAAGATTATGGAACCATTGAATCAGAAACTAAGAAGGTATTGGAACTGATCGGATCAATAAAGCCAGCTAAATAGAGCACAGGTGATGAACGGAGCGTCGCAAGGGACGCTGATAAGAATTACCTAAGTTGGTATCATAAAAAAATCTACGATGCAACAAGCCGTTGGAAAATACAGGTGGACAATCTGCGCCCTGCTCTTTTTTGCTACTACAGTAAACTATCTCGACCGGCAAGTATTGAGCTTGTTGCAGAAAGATCTTTCGGAGCTTTTTGGCTGGACAAATACAAACTACGCCAACATAACCGCAGTGTTTCAATTTGGCTATGCGATCAGCCTCCTCTTAGCCGGCAGGATTATTGATAAACTTGGAACAAAAAAAGGATATACATGGGCAATCATTATCTGGAGCATCGGCGCCATGCTCCATGCATTAGCAATTCCTATTGGTGAAGCATTCAATACAATACTTGGATTTTTTGGAATAGCTGCTTTGAGTGTTTCTGTTGCCGGCTTCATGGTTAGCCGTGCAGTTCTTGCATTTGGTGAGGCAGGTAACTTTCCTGCGGCGATAAAAGCAACTGCAGAATATTTTCCTAAAAAAGAAAGATCATTTGCAACAGGGATCTTTAATTCAGGAGCTAACATAGGTGCCGTACTTGCGCCACTTACAGTTCCATGGATTGGCAAGCATTGGGGCTGGGAGGTTGCCTTTATTTTAATTGGAGCTATTGGTTTCCTCTGGTTATTTTTCTGGCTATTTTTTTATGATAAGCCTACAGAGCAAAAAAGATTATCAGCTTCAGAATTAGAGTATATCAATTCTGATAAAGAAGATCAGATGGTTACTGCAAGAACAAAAGAAAAAGTTTCTTGGGTAAAATTGTTAGGCTATAAGCAAACATGGGCGTTCACGGTTGGTAAATTTTTAACTGATGGGGTTTGGTGGTTCTATTTGTTTTGGTTACCGGGCTATCTAACTTCTCAATATGGGATGAGCAGTACTCAAGTGGCTATTCCATTAGCGGTACTCTATACAATGACAATGATTGGCAGTGTTGGGGGTGGATGGTTTCCCATATATTATTTCAAAAAAGGCTATTCGCCTTATGATGGCAGGATGAAAGCGATGTTGATGATCGCTATAATTCCTTTAGTAGTTTTATTAGCTCAGCCATTAGGTGATTATAGTTATTGGATACCTGTTTTGTTGATTGGCGTAGGCACATCGGCACACCAGGCATGGAGTGCAAATATTTTTACTACTGTTAGTGATATGTTTCCTAAAAAAGCGATCGGATCTGTTGTAGGTATTGGTGGTATGGCGGGTGGCATAGGAGGGGTGATCGTTTCAAAAGTGGGAGGATGGTTATTTGATTCTTATAAAGCTGCAGGAATTGCCGAATCATGGGTTGCTGCAAAAGCGAATGGGCTGGGTGACTATGTTTCAAGAATACACGCATTGGATCTTAGAACTAAGTTTGGAGATGTAGTTAGCCTCGATACGATCGACCTTAAAGGCTTGTCCAAGGAGGTTGCAGAACAATTAAAGAATATTGATGCGGCATCTTTTGATAAGCTATTAGAGCTTCAAAAGCCCTTAGTTCATAGCCAAATGACCACTTCCTATACTATTATGTTTGCCTTTTGCGCCGTTGCATACCTGATTGCCTGGGTTATTATGAAAGCACTCGTGCCGAAATATAAAGTGATCACTGACCTATAATTGTCTTCAAATAGCCATTTGTCCTTTTTATTTGAATGCTTATAAACTAATGCTTGTTTTGCTATTTTCTTTTGCCAATATTTTCAATGCTTGATATTTAATAAAAAATGTGATAGGTGGGAATTTTTATAATGTGCAGCTAAGTATTTTTCTATATTTTTGGTTTACCATTAAACCTTAAAATATTCCGATGGCATTCGTCACACACCTTCATCTGATATTTATATCAGTGAGCCTTCTTCTTCTACGATATTTCAGAGGCAGGTTGAGCAATAACCAAATGAAGGTTATATTTATCTTCTTCGTTTTCTTATCCTTTTTTCCCGTCATTTTCCTGGCACCTACAGCACAATTTTATAATTCGTTTAGAATATTTGACAAGATCACTCTGTTTCTTTTTATACCTGCCTGCTATATTTATATCCTTACCAATTTGTATAGATCACAGGCTAAAAAAATGGATCCTTTTCATTTGCGTTTCTGGGTGACTAAGCTTACTACATATATAAACCCTTATAATAATTTCAGGCACAAAGTTGTAAGAAAATATAAGTCGGAAACAAAGCACCAGGTATCGTTGAATATAACCCAGGAACGAGTTGACGAAATTCAGGCGAATATTCGTGATCATTTTTCAAAAAATAAACCTTTTCTTAAGCATGGTTATTCTTTAAGGATGCTTTCTGAAGAAATTCATCTCCCCCTGCACCAGTTATCAGCTTTTATCAATAGCCATTACAAAATGAATTTTAATGAGTTTGTCAATGAATACCGGATATTATCCTGCATTGAGAAGTTGTTAAAAAAAGAATGGGAGATAAAAAAACTTGAATCGATTGCAGAAGAATCAGGATTTAGTAATAGAAATACTTTTACTTCCGCTTTTAAAAAGGCAACCGGATTAAATCCATCAGAATTTATTAAGTATATAAAACAAGGGAAAGCCCTGGAAAATAAAAAGCCTGATACCGAAGGAGTGGCCGACGAAGAAATGACTAAAATTTACCGGTTAATGAACAAGTTGGCGGGTTAAAAAAGTTATAGTTCTTTTTAAATAAAGATGAAGCGGTGAAGGCTTAAAAAAAGGAAGAAGTATTGAAATACTTCTTCCTTTGAGAAAACAACTGCTATTAGCAATTCTTAAGGCTAAACTATACTTCTCTAAAAGAACAGTATTAAAATTATTTGGGTAGTTATATATAAACAACTAATTGACCGTGCTTATTGACAGGATTTATAATTTAAGGCTATTCTCTTTTTTTGTATTGCGATCTTGAATAAGCTCTTTTACTCTTTTTGTTAAGTATTATAAGGCTAAATTTAAATAACCCGAATATTTATTTTTTTATGTTTTTTACATGACGTATTTTAGATATAGGCAACGTTTTTAACCATTAAACCATTTTTTATGAGAAATTTTCTTAACAGAATCTTTGGCCAACTATTGACCTTTAAGAAAAAGCCCGCCAATCCCCGCACCATCATTATCCCTTCCGAAAAAAAAGCTTCAATTTTAAAGCAACTGGATGATCACATGCAACTACGACAGCCGTATCTAATAGAAAATTATAGCCTTAAGGCGCTTGCGGATGATCTGAATGTGCAGCAACTCCATTTATCCGCTTTACTCAATCATGAATTAGGGATCAATTTTAATAATTATCTTAACCAATACAGGGTGAGGTATTGCAAAACACTTATTCAAAAAGGGGCAACACGCAAACTAAACTCAAAAGGATTAGCAAGTCAATGCGGATTTCATAACCGGAATACTTTTACTACAGCTTTCAAGAAATTTGCCGGGTGTACACCTTCTGATTATACAAGACGCTATTATAATAGCAACTACAGTAGTAGCACTGTATTTGAAAATTAAGCCAGGCATTTTTAGATAGTGCTTTGTTCGCTGCTTTTATAAAAAAAACAAGGCAAGCAATAATATAAATTTTGGCAGTAAAAGCTTGTTTGCTCATTATAATAGTTTCTCGTCATTGTACTTTTAGAACATCTCTGGATCGGCTTAAAATTTCTGGCAGCTCGTCAATGTTTTATTTTCTGATAAAATGAAATTGACCTTCATGACAAAGCAAAACATACTTACGTATCTACGAAGTTTTTTTAGCGATAAAAAGAAGGACACCACTTTTTTAATCCAGTACAGGAAACATGATTCTGAATTAATAAAGCGGCGGTTAAATGATCTGATGACAGAGAAAAAGCCTTTTTTGCAAAGTAAATATCATATAAAGGACCTGGCAGGTGAACTTCAAATTCCTGTTCATCAATTGTCAGCATTTCTCAACCAGGTATTAGGAATGCATTTTAGTGATCATATAAACAAATACAGGATCGATCATTGTATTGAACTTATAAATGCAAATTCATCTGATAGACCTAGCTTACAAAAGCTGTCAAGAATATGTGGATTTAATAACAGGAGTTCTTTTACTACCGCCTTTAAAAAATTTACCGGTCAAAAACCATTTGATTATATTAAAAGGAGATATTTTCTGCAGATTATGAATAACTATAAAGATAAAACAGTAAATAATTATAATTTTTAGCATTTGTGTGCCCTCAAAATTTTATTCCGCCTTTAGTGAAGATTAACTTTAATAAACAAATTTGATATAGACGGTCATGAAAAATATCGAGTGTATATTTTAAATAATAGTCGATAAAAAATAATTGAACGATCTCAGTCCCTTAGTTGTTAGTTCTTAGGCAGTTTTGGTTATAGTTAAGAATAAGACCGCTTAACATCTTTTTAGCGGTCTTATTTCTCCTGGAGTAAGTGAAAAAATATTTGTTCGTTGGCTTGAGTAAGTTCAATTTATTTTCAAAGCGTTCTTTTTTACATTCTAGTTTTTAGCCCATTGAAAAAAAGAAAGAATAGTTGGTTTTGTGAATATTTGATTTTAAAGCATAACAAGTGTGACGGCGAGCAATCAAAGGCTGTGTATTTCTATATACAGCCTTTATTATGCATATTAGAATAAGTTTAAAATTTTCAAGAACAGAAAGCAATACATAAAAATGATTCTCCTACTTACTTTGCTCTTATTGGTATATAGAGAAAAAGTGAAATCAAAACGCAAACACAAACTAAGCCCAAAACAACAATCAGTGTGAGGCTTAGTCTTATTCAGGTTATTTTCCTCCGATCGAAGAAGAGAGTGCTGTTTCAACACACTCTCTACAGTTATGTTTACTTTCCTAATTTAAATGTCAATCCGCCTCCAAGGCTGAATTGCCATAAGGTAGAATATTCTGTAAGGTAAATTGGGCCGTACCAGCTCCAATAATAATCGCCACCTGTAGCCCTGGAAGCCGATAATATCAGTGCCTGTAGTTTTAATCCCAGTTTTGGAGAGAACCATATATTAGTGCCAACTCTTCCACCCCAGGCAAAATTGGTATTGCTGGAACTTTTTCCTAGTGACGGAGCTTCAAGATGGCTGATCAATACTCCGCCCATAACCCCGGCATATCCTTCTGCTTTACCGCCACCTCCAAAATGTCCATCTCCGCTTAACATTATAAAATCATGTTTGAGATCGAAAGTTTCACTTCTGGTTTGAGTACCGGTACCAAACTTAAAATTGGCAGGAACAGTAGTACTTCTGTGTAACCACAAAACTTCTGCACTGCTCTGCTTATTAAACATATATTGCAAACCAGCACCCCATTGTACTCCTCCTTTTACCGTTCCATTATAGTAGGTATTTGCATCGCTCACAACATCAAACCCATCATCGAATGTGTATGCACCATAAAAATTAAGTCGGGCATGCTGGCCCATCATGGTTGTCATAGTTCCGGCTAATACGAGCAATAGAAAGATCTTTTTCATTTTTTAAAATTTTAGTTAAGAAAAAATTTAATGGGTTGTTAAGTGTGTGACTTTAATACCTGATAAATTGAATATTGGCGGAAAATTATTAATTAAATTTCTCTTTTCCAGATTTTTAATTAGAAAACAAAAATGAGACTGAACTGTAACACACCATTTTTAAAATCAGGGTCGATATTGGCTGAATCAAAATCACCCACTTTGCTCACCCCAACCATATAACGAGCACCGATACCCAAGCCTTTACTCTTCAAAAAACCAAGGCCAAATCCTATTGACAGGTCTGTACTTTTAGCAAACTCTTCGATAGCAGTATTGGGAATTTCTTCGCTTACTTTGAAACCTGCCTGCGGACCAGCTTCAACATAAAAACTACCTTTAAATTGCCACTGCAGCATGATAGGTATGTTGACATAAGAAACCTTGTAATCTGCTTCGGTCACGCCATCATCCAATTTTGCGCCTTGTGAAGAAAATAGAAGTTCGGGCTGTAAGACCAAGTGATCAAACTTGATCCGCAATAAGCCACCTGCATGAAAGGCCACCAATGAACTTTTCTCAATATTATCAAAATTGCCTCCAGTAAAGTTGCTGACGTTTACACCACCTTTCAATCCGAACTGCAGTTGTGCATTCACGATCCCTATTACAAGGAGAAGAGGAAGAAAAATAAGCTTTTTCATAAATTAAGATTTAATAGTTATCAAAATTGTTTTAGCACTTTGGTGTGTTTTAAATTGAGGTGGCTTCATTCCTCAATGACTGTTGTTATAGATCCTCCTTTTTTATTTATTAAAATATTGTTAGTATATAAAGTAATTTTAGTTAGCATTATACTTTCTTTTGGTAGCGAATTTATCATCAGTCGTCAAGTAATTTATTTTTTTTGAGCCTTCCCAGTTGGTTCCGGAAAGATCTGCATTGGAGAAATCAGTATTATGAACTTTTGCACCTGTAAAATTTGCATTGCGGAGTTTGGCATTACGAAACGATGTTCCAAATTTTATTATAAGAAATGATGAAATTTTTCTTAGCGTATCAAAACCTTTTGTCCCACTCAAGGCTCGTTTGCTTATAAGTGCACAGGCAATTGCCATGACCATAGTTCCTATACCTCCTCCAACACTTTTCCCAAACATACCACCTGATAATGCAACTATCATGAATAAAATATTTGATAATGTCCCGGCAGCTGCCCGGGCAACTGTACCTACAATAAACATGACAACCGTCAATAACAAAGACAGTATAAGATAAAACATTCCCATTCCGGTACCTAAGCCGGAAGCATATGCTACAATACCAATCACCGCAGCAAGTATTACAGCAGGTATGATCAAATGGCTGATCGCATTTCCTCCGCCTTTCCAATAGTAATAAAGAATAAAAAGAAGAATGATCACAATTGTTACAATTCCTGCTGTTCTGATATTCGGATCTTCTGAAGCGAACATGTTTTGAACGGTTTGGCCGGTAAGTGCGGCAATATAACCAGACAATAATGAGACCATCAAAGCGACAAATAAAATTATTATTGTATTCAACGGTGTAATGCCTGTCCTAGAGTGAGTAAAATTTGCACCAATAAGATTCGCATTGGTGAAATCAGCGCCCCGAAGATCGCTATCCACAAAACTTTTATTCGAAAGATCTTCATTTTTGAACGAAGCTTTTTGTAAATTTTTATTTGAGTACTCTTTTGTCATGGTTGCTTTTAATTATTCTTTCTTTTCAATAGCTGATATTAATGATTCTTTTTCTTCTTTAAGTTCTTATAATTCGGAAATGTTCTTATTACAGCAATGGCACCAAGTTCGTAAAGATGTGCCATGCTAGGAAAGATTATTAACTGGTTATCTTCTATTTTTCCTTAACGCTTCATCCTTTCTCTCTAATTCCAAAGCCTGCTCGGCAATGATCTTTTTTAATCGTGTATTATCCTCCATGAATTGCTTCAGTTTGGATTTTGGTTTATTCTTTAAGATCAGTTCTTTCTTATCCTTTTCCATAAACTTCTCTCTCCATCTTGCAAACACGCTATAGGAGAGATTATGGTTTCGGATTACCGCAATGACTCCCATCTCATTTGCTTGTTTTAATATTTCAAGCTTTTGATCGTCTGTAAACTTTCTTTTTTGGCTCGCCATAATAAAAAAAGGTTAAGTGACGGTACGCATTTGTGTTAGTTTATTTTCATGGGTTGGAATTAAAACTCTCTAAAACAAGTAACTGGTCGGAGTACAGAAACTATCAAACTGGGCGAAGGCAGAGCAAATAAACATCATGCCTTTTATAAGAATTAGGTATCTAATTTATATGCGAGGTACCCTGAGATATCTCTTGCATGAACTATAAGCCGTTAAAGAGGGTGTTTGCCCAATAGTAAAAGATACACTTGATTGATACAAAATCAATAAATATTCTAATAATATTGAGAGATATCTTATATTTTTTGGCAAAGAATTATTAATCGCACCTGTGGTAACTTTTGGCAGACGATTGTTTCCGATATGAATTAAACTATTAGCTTGATTCTCTTTATAATATGTTTAGGTGGCAGATCAGGTAACGAGGAACGGTACTAGGAGTCTTGATTTCGATTTTGCCGATAAGAATATCTAATAAGCTTCAAAAGATATCTAATAAAAATTAAAATTCAGCCCAAAAAAAATGTTTTCCAAATTCATTCTATTTTCTAAAATCAGCCTGGTTAATATTTATAATTCTTGGCATTTTCCAAGTCTAATTATTTTTTAGCGAAGCTGTGTCAATACTAAATTGCACACGATTTATAAATGACGAATCATAGTTTGACGGCACAGGTAAAAAATGACAAATGAGCACAGCTTTGATCTAAAATGAATACAATTATTGATTTCGATTTAAATAATTAAGTTTTTAGCAAAATCAGTAGAGGTTTGCTTAGGCAGGGTATAAAACCGGTGAATTCTTTCTCCGGTTTTTTTTATTAATTAGCCTGGTCGACTAATTGAAAGATATCTAATTAAAGAAAATCCTTATTTAGATATCAGCCCATTAAAAAACTCACCTGAACAACAAAGTGTATCGAGGTGAGTTTTCTTAAGTATTTGCCTGATTATGAGGAAAGTGCGGAGAGAGAGGGACTTGAACCTTTGATTTTTAAGGTGATTTCAATTAAGCCTTGCATCTGCACTTTCTTATTCTCATAGGGGAAAGTATTAAAAACTACTAAACAGGGCAAAACCGGATGTGCATAAAAATTGCTCCCCAATTTACTCCCCCTTTATTTTTAACTGTTAGTTTTGGCACAAGTAAAAACATAATATATGAGTACGATCCGATATGAACTGAACACAGCAAAGAAAGATAAGGACGGAAAAGTACCGATTAGATTAATCAATCAAATTGGCGGGCAGCGCAAATCTTACAGTACAGGAAAAAAATTGCTCAGGGAATGTTGGGACGTGACAAAACAAAAAGCAGTTTCGGTAGATAAGAAGACAGCAAAGGAATCATTCCCGAAAATCAAGTATGAGTTATTCTTAACTGCAAAGGAAGCAAAGGAAATAAATTCTGATCTTGATAAGGTAAAAAGGGAAATTGAAGATATTGAGAAAATGTTTGAAATAAATCGGATTGTGTATTCTGCTGAAATGGTGATTGAAAAGTTGAAATCTGATAAAAGCCCTGTCACAAAAAAAGAAGCGCCAAGCAATATCCTATTCGATTACATTGACAAGTACATCGAGGATCATAAAGCCACGAGGGAGGCTGGTAGCCTGACTGTTTACAGAACTTTAAAAAAACACCTGCAAAATTATCAACAGGACACAAGAAGAAAAGTAACCTTTGATAATATTGACTATTCATTTTTTCAGTCTTTCCAAAACTACCTATTAGACCTTACCAAAACGGTTGACGGTA
>JBIOVR010000324.1:0-13739 GCA_044867875.1 Chitinophagaceae bacterium | reverse complement strand
TGATGTCATTACCCGTTGGTTTTCCAATCTTATCACTTGCATAGTCAAATAAGTCATCCTTTATTTGAAACGCCATACCAACATATTCACCAAATGATCTCATCTTTTCGGTTTTCTCTTCATCATTTGAAGATGACCAGGCGCCGGCAGCGCAGGCTGATGCTAGAAGCGACGCCGTCTTGTTTCTTATTATTTCGTAATAAACCTCTTCGGGAATAGTTAGTGTTCTCGTTTTTTCCAATTGCAGCAATTCTCCTTCGCTCATTTTTCTTACAGCATCAGAAAGTATATGCAGTACTTTATAATCATTATTATCTAGAGATAGAAGAAGGCCCTTCGCAAGTAAATAATCACCGATCAATACCGAAGCTTTTGTTTTCCATAAGGCATAAACGGAGAAAAAACCTCTTCTTTCTGAAGAATCATCCACAACATCATCCTGAACCAGTGTGGCTGTATGCAATAATTCAACAAGGGAAGCAGCCCTATAAGTACTTTCTGTGATAGATCCGCAAAGTCGGGCAGACAGCAAGACAAACATCGGGCGAAGCTGCTTCCCTTTTCTTTTTACAACATATCGCATGATCCGATCTAATAATGGGGCTCTGCTCTTTGCAGCTTCCCTAAACCTATCTTCAAAGGTTTTAAGTTCATTTTCGATTATTGTTGAGGGCAAATTCATTTTTTTAAAGCCAAGCAATATACGCATCAAAAAAATATTGCCGATAAAGACAGGCATATTCCCCATCTAGGATTTTCTGTGGAACAAAATCTACAATGATTTTCAAGTAAATAAATAGCATAAAAATTTGGTTTGTAAGCGTCAATTTATATTTTTGCATATATTTTTGGACATCGTATTCTCTTATCAAAAACTAACTCTCAAGTTATGGCAAGCAAAAAGTACATTTTACTAGCTGGCATTATATGTCTGCTGGCATCAGGAAGTAATGCTCAGGTAGGCGCAAGCTATGATGTAAAAGACTCTTCCCTTATCCCTTCGAAAAGAATGCCTCAGCATTCTGAATTTTTAAACGGAACTTATAGTTTTCCAGCAAAACCACGTAACCAGTGGGAAATAGGACTAAAGGCTGGAGCATTTACTGTGGCTGGCGACGTTCCTGCATTATTTCCTACACTCGGTTTTGGGGTGCATGCAAGAAAGGCATTCGGATATGTATTTTCTATGCGGGTTGAATATATGCATGGAAGTGGAAAAGGTTATAGTTGGCAAGCTGCAGGTAATTACGGAAGGAACACAGGTTTGATTCCGTTAGGTACAGCTCCTAAATATTCGACTCTTTTACTTGAACCTGGCCCGGTTACAGGTCAACCCCGATACGTCCAAGCGGGTACTGGTGCAATAGCGGGTCCCAACACACCACGTGATGTCGTTTTTTATAACTATAAGACTTCAGTAAATGACCTCTCTTTTCAAGGATTAATCTCACTTAATAATATCCGTTTTCATAAGGCGAAAACAGGGTTTAATATATACTTCTTTGGTGGCATAGGAGCAACTCTTTATGAAACATGGATAAATGCAGTAAACGGCGATGATTACGCTACTGGTACTTCATATGCAGCAGGTTATAATAACATAGCGCAGACCAACTCATTCGTTTATGAAAATAGAAATGATATCAAAGACCAAGTAAAAGATCTTCTGGATGATTCATTTGAATCACCTGCTGAAACTGAAGGGGGTGTCAGAAGACCAAAATTGTGGGGTACATCTGTTAAGCCATCGGGTTCCGTCGGTTTTGGAATGGCTTTCAAATTGAGCGATCGGGTTAATATTGCTCTTGAGGAAAGGGCAACTGTTATTAAAAGTGACCTACTTGACGGCCAGCGCTGGGCTGAACATGGAACTTATGACCCTGTACTTACTTCTGATTATGATTCTTATAACTATCTAACTCTTGGTATTAATTTTAATATAGGCGGTAAAGCTGTTGAGCCACTTTTTTGGCTTAACCCACTTGACTATGCATACAGCGAGATTCGTAATCCACGTTTGATGCGTTTGCCAAAACCAGTATTGCCTGATAGCGATTTAGATGGTGTAACTGACCAATTTGATCAGGAACAAACTCCTGAAGGTTGCCCTGTTGATACACATGGTGTAACACGTGATACAGATGGTGATGGAGTTCCTGACTGTAAGGATAAAGAAATCATTACTCCAACGTATTGCCAACCAGTTGACGCTGATGGTATCGGTAAATGTCCTTGCGATACAACTTGTGTCGGAAGAGCAGTACCAATGACAGCACAGTGTTCACAACTTTTGGGAGCATTACCAAGCGTAGGATTTGCAAAGAACTCGGTTAAATTGAGTGATGATGCAAAAAGATTACTCGCTGTGGTTGCTGATCGTATGCGTAACTCTCCAGGTTGTAATGTAGTTGTAACCGGATATTGCGCAGGTAACAAAGTTGAGCAACAAAGAAGCTGGGATAGAGTAAATGCGATTATTAACTATCTGATCGAAAAAGAAGGTGTTAGCGGTGATCGCCTGATCTTTAAATATGGTGAGGAAGGCGGTGATTGCGATACAGTTGATATTCGTGCAGCAAATGAAGGAGAAGAAGGACCAAATAACGTTCCTGCACCTCACCCAAATCTTAGAAAGAATTAATATTAATAAGTTTTTGATAAAAGACCCCTGTTTTTCGGGGGTCTTTCTTTTATACTAGTATATAAGTAAGCTTGATCAAGGAAGTTAAATTGTCAGGCATTATTATAATAATCTTAACCACATTATCTTGGCATCCATTAATTTTTAGAGCAGATTTGCCAGATTAAATCTATCTTTGCCCACTTTTTATGAGAGTTTTTCTATTGTTTATCATCGTCGGATTAATCAGCAGTTGTAGCGGAATCAATAAGATTTTAAAGAACAAAGATCCTGAATACAAGCTGCGTATGGCGGAGCAATACTATGTTAAGAAGAAATATAATTTTGCTCAAACCCTTTATGAGGATGTAATGCCGCATTTTAAAGGAACAGCAATTTTTGAAGATCTTTACTATAAGTATGCATATTGTGCTTATTATCAGAAGGATTATTTGAATGCCGAAAATCTTTTTAAAAATTTTCTTGAGGTTTTTCCCAATAGCACCAAAGCGGAGGAGCTTGATTATATGCGAGCATTGTGTTATTATAAAATGTCTCCTAAAGTTCCTTTAGATCAAACTAATACGATAAAAGCAATGGGGATGCTGCAGACTTTTATTAATACCCACCCAGGTTCTGTAAGAAATAAGGAAGCTAATGAGTATATTGAGATTTGCCATGATAAAATGGAAGAAAAAGAGCGAATTGGGGCAAAGTTATATTATGACTTAGGCCAGTTTAGGGCTGCAGGGGTGTCATATACTACCTTACTTAATGATTTTCCTGATTCAGAAAAGTGCGATGAATATAAATTAATGGTTATAAAATCTTACTTTAAATTTGCTGAGTTGAGTGTGGATGAAAGAAAAGTAGAGCGTTTTGAGCAGGTAATAACAGAGTGTAATGATTTTATTGACCGTTTTCCTGACAGCAAATTGGTAAAAGAAGTTGAACGATATGTTTCGCTGACAAATAACAACATTAAAAAAATATAAATAATGAGTAAATTAAGACGCCAGCTTAGTGTTGGTACAAGCAACATAGTTGAAACAAAGAACCTGAATGATATTAAAGAGAAAACAGGCAATTTGTATGAATCAATTTCCATAGTTGGAAAAAGAGCTAACCAGATCAATATTTCTTTGAAAGAAGAATTGCATAACAAACTAGAAGAGTTCGCTAGCCATACGGATAGCCTTGAGGAAATACATGAAAATAAAGAACAGATCGAAATTTCAAGAGCTTATGAAAGAATGCCTAATCCAGCTTTACTTGCAACCCAAGAGTTCATGGAAGACAAGGTTTATTTTCGTAAAGGGGAAGATGAGCTTTTTAGTTAATAAATTGACAGCTTATCACTATTTAATAAATTATTTTGGCGTCCCACTTCAGGGACGCTTTTAGTTTCTGATAGTTAGTTTTAATTTTATAAGCAAATGCTGAAGGGCAAAAAAATATTATTAGGAATTACGGCAAGCATTGCTGCTTATAAATCTGCATTTCTTGTTCGGATGTTAATAAAATCAGGTGCTGAAGTAAAAGTGATCATGACACCATCTTCAACAGATTTTATTTCAAAACTTACTCTTTCCACTCTTTCAAAAAATAAAGTACTGGTTGACTTGTTTGATGAGGATTCATGGGCCAATCACGTTATGCTCGGAAGATGGGCTGATATAATGTTGGTTGCCCCCCTGAGTTGTAATACACTTTCTAAAATGGCCAATGGCCAATGCGATAATTTATTACTTGCAGTTTATTTATCTGCCACATGCCCCGTAATTGTTGCTCCTGCAATGGATGAAGATATGTGGCATCATCAATCAACAAAGCAAAATGTTCAAAAACTTATAGACTTTGGGAATAAGATCATTCCGGTTGACAGAGGAGAGCTTGCCAGCGGACTGGTGGGCGATGGACGAATGGCTGAACCAGAAACAATTTTAAAATTTATTGAAGATTGTTTAACTGTATCCCAATCCTTATCTGGAAAAAAAGTAATGGTTTCTGCCGGTCCAACATACGAGCCACTTGATCCTGTTCGTTTTATCGGAAACCACTCATCCGGCAAAATGGGTCTGGCAATTGCAGAAGAATTATATGCTCGTGGCGCTGATGTAACATTGATCATGGGACCATCATCAATTAATTTGCCTGAGAATGGAATAAAGTCTGTTAGAGTTAATACAGCAGAAGAAATGCATGCAGCTTGTACAAAACAATTTGATAAATCAGATATTGGGGTAATGGCTGCAGCTGTTGCGGATTATACGCCTGTAAAAGTGGTCCCAACTAAACTTAAAAAAAACAGTGACGAACTCCTTATTGAATTAAAAAAAACAAAAGATATTTTACAAAATCTGGGCGAAAATAAATCTTCTAAGCAAGTATTAGTGGGATTCGCGTTGGAAACAAATAATGAACGTGAATATGCTCTCGGAAAATTGAAGAGTAAAAATGCTGACATGATCGTGATGAATTCATTAAATGATGAGGGTGCCGGTTTCGGTACCGATACAAATAAAATCACCATCTTTGATAAAAGCGGCAAGGAGTTTAATTATGAGCTTATGTCAAAAAAGGCTGTAGCTAAAAATATTGTTGACACCATTATCCAATTATACTATGCTTAAGCAAACAATCCTCCTTATTTCATCTTTCGTTATTTATTTTTTTTGTCAATCCCAGGAGATCAGGGCAAGACTAACAGTCAATGTAAATAAGGATAAAATACCCACAACAATCGATAGAAAAATTTTCCAGACTCTCCAGGCTGGTCTTACCAATTTTATTAATAACAGGAAATGGACAAATGATGTATTCCAACCATCTGAAAGGATACAATGCAATTTCCTGCTAAGCATAAATGATGTTGTTGGTACAAATGAATATAGAGCAACGCTTACCGTACAAGCTGCACGTCCTGCATACAACTCGACCTATCAATGCCCGCTGATAAATTATATGGATGAAAATATAGTTTTTAAATATGTTGAATTTCAACCAATAGAATTTAATGAGAACCGTGTCCAGGGAAATGATCCAATGGTGGCAAACTTGACAGCTGTATTCGCATATTGGGTAAATATTATTCTTGGGTTTGATTATGATTCTTTTTCCTTGCGGGGAGGCGATCCTTATTTTATCAAAGCACAGAATATTGTGAATAATGCGCCGGAGTCAAGTGCGATTTCAGGTTGGAAAAATTATGAAAACCAAAGAAACCGTTACTGGCTTGCAGAAAATATAAATAACAACAGGTTTGCACTCATTCATGATGCTATCTATCTATATTATAGAAATGGAATGGATTTGTTATATGAAAATGAAGAGGAAGCTAGAAATGGTGTTTTAAATTGTCTTAATTATTTGTCAACGATTAATAAAGAGAACCCCAATTCGATGATCATGCAATTCTTTTTCCAGGGAAGAAGCAATGAATTTGTAAAGATTTTCAGCAAGGCAAAAAAAGATGTAAAAGACCGGGCCTTAAATCATTTATTGAAATTAGATGTTACGAATGCCCGCATTTATAATGACCTGAAATGAAATTTTTCCTTTTTATAATTTTTTTCATTTTAAACTTTGGATGTATTAGGGATAACAAAATTCCAAAGGATATTATACCCCAAAATCAAATGCGTAAGATAATGTGGGATCTCATGCGTGCAGATGCTTATGTGACCGATTTTTTAATGAAAGATAGTACCCGCGATAAAAAAGCAGAAAGTGCCAAGCTTTATGAAAAAATATTTGACATTCACGCTACCTCCCAGGAAGCCTTTAAAAAAAGCCTTGCATTTTACCAAAACAGGCCTGATCTCTTTAAAGTTATAAGCGATTCACTTCGAGCTGATGAAAAAAAGTCTCAACAATACCCGGATGAAAAAAAGCCGCAGATTGATACTACATTAAGAAAAATGAAATTGAATAAGAAACTGATCGAAAAGAAGTCCTAGGTTTACTTCCTCGTATTTTTGTTTAATAAATTTTCAGTATGAATAAAATTGTAAGTGGGGCTGATGAAGCAATTCGCGATATTAATAACGGAGCTACTATAATGTTGGGTGGATTTGGACTTAGTGGTATTCCTGAAAATTGTATTGATGCCCTGAAACGTAAAGGCTGTACCGATCTTATTTGTATTTCCAACAATGCCGGTGTTGATGACTTTGGATTAGGATTGTTACTTAAAACAAGACAAATAAAAAAAATGTTAAGCTCCTATGTAGGGGAAAATGAAGAATTTGAAAGACAATTGCTGAGTGGCGAACTTGAAGTCGAGTTGATACCGCAGGGTACATTAGCAACAAGGATCCAGATGGCAGGTATGGGAATACCAGCATTTTTTACACCCGCAGGTTTCGGAACAGAAGTAGCGGCAGGAAAAGAAGTAAGGGAGTTTAATGGCAAAATGTATTTAATGGAAAATGCACTTCAAGCTGATTTTGCAATTGTGAAGGCTTGGAAAGGAGATAGGTTCGGAAATCTTGTATTTAGAAAAACCACAAGGAATTTTTCAACATCAATGGCAAAGGCTGGAAAGATCACTGTTGCGGAAGTTGAAGAGTTGGTTGAGCCAGGAGAATTGGATCCTGATCACATACATGTAGCCGGAATTTATGTGCATAGAATTTTCCAGGGAAGTAAATATGAGAAAAGAATAGAAAGAAGAACTATTCAAATTAAAAACTGATCAAGAAAAATTTATGGCTATTGATAAATATGGAATTGCAAAAAGAATTGCTCAAGAGCTTAGAGACGGGATGTATGTAAATCTTGGGATTGGTATTCCAACTCTTGTTGCCAATTTTATCCCAAATGGAATTAGTATTATGCTGCAAAGCGAAAATGGAATGCTTGGTATGGGTCCTTACCCGGTAGAAGAAAATATTGACGCGGATCTTATAAACGCAGGTAAAGAGACGGTAACGATTTTACCCGGCGGCGCTTTTTTTGACAGCGCTGAAAGTTTTGGAATGATAAGAGCTGGTAAAGTGGATCTAACTGTATTAGGCGCTATGGAAGTAAGTGAGACTGGTGATATTGCTAACTGGAAAATTCCGGGAAAGATGGTGAAAGGAATGGGTGGTGCAATGGATCTGGTTGCAAGTGCACAAAATATTATAGTTGCAATGATGCATACCAATCCAAAAGGCGAATCAAAATTATTACCTGCATGTCAATTGCCACTTACAGGAGTAAAGTGTGTAAAAAAAGTTGTTACCGATTTGGCAGTGCTTGATATTACTTCAAATGGATTTAAATTATTAGAAAGGGCTCCCGGTGTTAGCGTTGACGAGATCAGGTCAAAAACTGCCGGTAAATTAATTATAGAAGGTGATATTTCGGAAATGAAAATTTGAGAAGCCTTGATCAATTAATCCACAAGATTATTTTTAACTGCAAAGAACACCAAACCAGCTGTATTCCGACTTCCAAATCTTTCCATTAATCTGTCTTTGATCGCTTCAACGGTTCTTGCGCTGATCTCCATTTTTTGAGCAATTTCCTGGGCAGTAAATTCCATACAGATAAAACGAAGCACATCTCTTTCCTTATCGTTCAATGTAATTTCGCTATTCAGTGAAGGAATAACTTTCTGACGGGCATGTGAACGTTTAAGTAAAATTCGGTTGACAAAATTATTCAGGTAATATCCTTTTTCATATACATCCATTATAGCTCTTCTTATTTCCTGGGGTTCGGCATTTTTAAGCAGGTAACCATTAGCTCCATTTTCCATCATATGATATACGAATCTTTCATCCTCGTACATCGTCAGCACTACAACTTTTATATGCGGGTATTGTTTACTTACGATCTTGGTGGCTTCCATTCCATCTTTGCCAGGCATTCGAAGATCCATCAGTATTACGTCAGGCTCATTACCGGGAATTCCCTTAATTAATTCTTCACCATTTTCTGCTTCCAGTACAAATTTTATATTGGTATATGGCCGAAGTGAGAGAATTACTCCTTTGCGAAAAATTTTATGATCATCGGCAATGGCTACTTTAATAATCCCCATAGTTATCAGATTGCACCAAAATTATTAATTAAATTCAAAGCCAGTAAGTAATATATTCTGAATACAGCCTATGAGCTGTATGGTTCATCTTTAGGTACTTCAATCGTTACTTTATAATAGGTTTGGGAAATATCTTTTTCAAAAAGAATTTCACCTTGTAACAAACGAATACGGCTACCAATGTTTTTTAAGCCCAGGCCGATATTGCTTTTATTCAATTTTTCAAAATCTGACTGTACGATACCGCGGCCATCATGGTGAATGCGGAGATAAAACTTATCTGCATGTACATTCTGGGTTAAATGAATAAAGCTTGAATTGCTATGCTTAAGGATGTTGTTGATCAATTCCTGTATGATACGGAATACAAGTAATTCCTTTTCCGGTTTCAGCCTGTCTTTATAATCATGAAAACGCTGACTGGCATTTACTGTACCGCTGCCACTAATTTTTTGAAATAGGTCATTAATGGCTGATTCCAATCCAAAGTTTTTGAGCGTTGGAGGCATCAGGTCATGACTGATATTTCTTATTAATTGAATAGTGTCATCAATGATCTGCCTTGCTTGGTAAATACTTTGAAGCTGGTGTACCTTATCCTGGTTTACGAGATTCTCATTTAAATAGAGCCTTGCAGTAGCCAGTAATGGGCCTGCATCATCATGAAGATCTGCTGCCAGGCGCTGACGCTCTTCCTCCTGCATTTTAATAGAAGCATTCAGCATCATTTTTTGCTGATCTATTTCAAGTTGCTGAAGTTTTTGCTGAAAACGCTGTACCCGGCGCTGGTGCATAATAATAAAGACCACAAGGCCAATAGTAAGTACAAGCATGCCGATAGTACCCAAAAAGAGTGCAGTGGTGGTAGATGTATTGGCTTGTAGTAAGAACATAATGGTGGATTAAATCAAATTCATGTCAAGATTCGGAATGTTTTTAGAATGATTTTGAGGTTTATTTACTGGATGCTTTTTATAAATAAAAATGGAAAAGGTGAATAATAAATTCTTAATGATCTCAGCCACATAAGTCATGTTTTTGAATTTATCAATTTCTTTATCTGTAAGACTATTGATGAGGATATAAAAGAAGAATGATCCTCCTAAGTAGATCATGATCCCTACTGCTAGCCAAAAGCCATAATGGTTATAAATAAAAACATCTTTTGTATTCTTTGAAAATTCGTAAAAAAAATAAAATATATAAATGAATACCAAAATAGTCTCAATACCAATTGAAATACTATCAAGTCTTGTGAAATTAACAGACGTTATATAAAAGAATTGGTAAAGGCCAAACAAAATCGAAATAAGGATTATTATTTTTCTAAATCCTTTACTTTGAATACAAAGCCAAAAGAAATAAGCAAAAAATGAATATTCAAGAAGAGTATATAAACCTTGAAAATAATTATTTACAAAATTTTGAGGAAGATTATCGTAACTTTTTAATAGGCCAAAATACACTATCCCATATAGGGCAAGCAATGCCAATATTCTGTGTTTAAACTTGCCTTTAATAAGAATAAAACAGAGCGGTAGAAGTAAATAGGAGTATGTTACGTATATAAGCAAAAAGTTTTTCTATATTTGGATTTGCTCCAAAAATAGAAAAACTTTGCTTAGAATGAAATAGTTCAGGGTTTAATCTTCAACCCATATTGATATTTCCACGCTAGAGCTACTTGGCCATACTCTTTTTTCAAACTTTTTCATAACACTTAATTTTTAGCCTTAAGATTAATTGTGTGGTAAAAATTGCCCAAATGCAGTGTGTTTTCAAGTGAGATGTATTTGGTGTTTGAGTATTAAACTCAGTAAAACATGCTCCCAGAAAGGATTTCAGCCATTTCTAGAAGTATTTGTACGACGCAAATACGAGTAAAAATTCTAAGTAATTTTAGTATTTTTACGGGGGCAAAAATAGTAGGTTTACCGGAAATTATCCGATTTTTATGGCATTTGTTAACAGATGTGGAAAACAATAAGAAGTGTATTTGTTACACCGGAGATAGCTTGGCTTTGAAATAGAAAAGAAGTTGATTGACTGCGGAGTTCGCAATGGTCTTCAAAGGATAATGTGATTTCTTTTTTGGACGGTTTTTTCCCGATTGAGATCGGGATTAGGACATTGGATATTGAGGGAGCTAATCCTCGTCAATCAACTTGAATCAAATGTAGACACGCATTCTAATGAGTGCAAGAGCAAATCTGCTCAACTTTATTGTTATGGTTTTTACTGAGCTGGTCGTATATATACAGTAAATTTTAAGGATTGTTTGCATGGAGATTTTTAAAATGGATAATTTAAATAAACCAACAGACTGATTAAGCTATTTATATTATGATCTATTATTTATTGATTGTAAATAACTTGTTCAAATGCCTCCGAAAATTATTGATTATAAAAAAGAAGTATTTTCGTCCAGCTTTTACTTAACCCATTAAAGCGAACCACAACACATGACTGCTGATCAAATCAAGGTTGCTATTGCCGACGACCATAAGATATTCCGTGATGGAATAAAAATGGCGCTGCGAGATAAGGAATACCTGAAAATACTTTGGGAGGCTGAAGATGGAAAAGATCTGATGCATAAACTGAAGATCAAGATGCCGGATGTAATATTAATGGACATCCGGATGCCGGAAGTAGACGGTATCAATGCCATCAGCCTTATCAGGAAGGAATACGAAGCATTAAAGATCATTGTCCTTACCATGTATGATGACCAGGAAATGATCACAAAGATGATGGAAATGGGCGCCAATGCCTACCTAACTAAGACAACTGATCCCGAAGAAATATACCAGGCGATACTTACATGTATGAATGATGACTTTTATTTTAATGACCTGGTGAATAAGGCCGTCCTGCTTAAACTGCAGCATAAAAAGAAAGTAAGGCAGTTTTATCCTAATCCTGTAAAGCTTTCTGAAAAGGAAATAAAGATACTTAAATTGATCGCTGAGGATAAAACAACAGAAGAGATCTCAAAAGAAGTATTTCTTAGTCCCCGTACTATTGAAACCATACGCCAGAATATGAAACAAAAGGTTGGGGCTAAGACTATCGCAGGGCTGGTAATGTATGCCATGCGTAATAAGTTATTAGAGTAAATAGATATTTGTAGTCATATATCTAAAAGAAAAATTTCTATATCCATAAAAAATTTCTCATGCCCCAAAATCTTGAAAACGTCAATAATTCTTTTTTTGACGGCTACTATAAAGATATCTGGCGGCAAATTTTTCCTGAGAAGACTACAAAGGCCGAAGTTGATTTTATAGTGGAAGAAGCAAAACTGAATCCAGGCAATGATGTTCTTGATCTAATGTGCGGCTATGGTCGGCATGCTCTTGAATTTGCAAGGAGAAAAATAAATGTAACGGCCGTAGATAATCTTCCTGAGTATATCAATGAAATAAATGAAAACAGCAGATCTGAAGGATTGTCACTTCAATGTATTTGTACTGATGTTTTAGAAATGCAGCTCGATAAGGAATACGATGCGGTTATCTGCATGGGCAATAGTTTGCAATTTTTTAATGAAGAAGATGTAGTTCGGTTGCTTTCAAATATATCTGAACATTTAAAAGACAAAGGGAAGCTTTTTATCAATACATGGTCCATTGCTGAAATTGCAATGAATAATTTTAAAGAAAATAGCTGGAGCAGAATAGGGGAGCTTCTTTTCTTAACTGAGTCAAAATTTCTTTTTCATCCTACAAGAATAGAGACAAATAGCATTATCATAACCGATGCTGGTGAGAAAGAGGAAAAAATGGGGATCGACTTTATTTATAGTATTTCGGAACTGGAATCTATATTCAATAAAACGGGATTTCAATTAAAAGAAATTTATAGTATTCCTGGTAAAAAGCGATTCACAGTTGGAGAGCCAAGAGCTTACATCGTTGCAGAAAAAATATAAAGATCCTACTTCACTTCTTATTAATCAGATTTTAAAAACGGGGACTTTTTTAAGGATAGATAAAAAGAAAGTTGACTGCCCGGAGACAGTGCGTTGGTTTTTACAAAGGATTTGGAAATTTCTTTTTTGGACGGTCTGGACATTGGACGATGTCGGATTGAAGTATACAGTGAGTCCGTATCAATCAACTTTCTGAAGCAAAACTATTGTTGCACAGCATACAATGCAAGAGCAAAACTTCCTGATCTTTCAATTATGGTTTTTACTGATGCTATCGTAAACTTCTCATTCATCATCGAGTAGTTTTGCTTGATATCGTTTTATTACTTGTATATTCCACATACGTAAAATCAGGTACTTGTACTATGGTACATGTTGCAGGAATTTTACAATTTGCACTTCGAATCGATTTTGGAAAATAAGTTTTTAAAAAAGTCGTTTATTTACTAACCAATATCCGATGGGATCATACGATTTCATCAAAAATTTTTAAAACCAATCATTTCATGAAAAACCCAGAAACAACAAGCCATGTAATTAAGGTGGCTATTGCTGATGATCACACACTCTTCCGTTCCGGTGTGAAAGCATCTTTGACTGCGCATAAGGATATACACATGGTAGCGGAAGCTGAGAATGGCATGCAGATGCTTAATTTATTAAAGCATATTCAGCCCGATGTTGTACTTCTCGATATATCAATGCCTATCATGGATGGTCTTGCAACTTTACCCGAAATAAAAAAATTATACCCTGGCGTGAAAGTGATCATGCTCAGCATGCACAATGATCATTCTATGATCAGCCGCATGATGGAGATAGGTGCCAACAGTTACCTGACAAAGGAAAGTGGCGCTGAAAAAATTTACGAAGCCATCAAGCAGGTATATGAAAACGAATTTTTCTTTAATGATCTTACTAATAAGGCATTGTTAAGTGGCTTGCGCAATAAGACTTTCGCAGATGCCCACAAACCTGCAGAAGTTCATTTAAATGAAAAAGAAATTACTATCCTGCGCCTGATGTGCGAGGAGAAAAGCACAAAAGAAATTGCAGATATAGTTGACCTGAGCCCCCGCACCGTTGAAGCTATTCGCGACAAATTAAAAACTAAGACTGGAACAAAGAGTATGGCCGGGTTGGTGATGTATGCG
>JBIOVR010000323.1:0-41171 GCA_044867875.1 Chitinophagaceae bacterium | reverse complement strand
ACAACAATAGGCGCAGAAGGCACGATCACATGTCCTTTCGATGCGAAAAAATCCAGGAACTGTTGCCTTATTTCACTACTGGTCATCATATATTTTGATTAGACTGCTTATCGCCCGCAGGGTTGCTTTTTCTTTTTATAACACTATATTTGTCTTCACTGTAAAAGTGGCCAAAGGTAATGATAAGCCGCCAGTTGTGTAAGACACGGCCGTTTACATTCTGAATTTAAAACCAATTATCCGTTACCCACTAAGACCGCACCGGGTTATGAAAAAAATCAAATACTATTATAATACGCATACGCTCCGGTATGAAAAACTGGAGACCCCCTTGCGTGTCAAACTTCTCCGGGTGTTTGGTTTTATTGCTGCCGCATTTGTTACTGCCGCCATTATATCTCTGTTAGCCTTCCGGTTCATTGGTTCACCAAACGAAAAATTGTTGCGTGCCGAAAACGAGAGAATGAAGGACCGTTACCGTGAACTTACCAAGGAAACAAAAAAGATTGAACAGCAAATGAAAGAGTTGGAAGACAGGGACAATGAGGTTTATCGTTCCATTTTCGAAGCCACACCAATACCCGACAGCGCAAGATTAAAAGACCTGGAAAAAGAAAAACAGATAGCCAAAGTAGAGGGAATGGAACAAAATGATCTGATCAACTCTATCGTTACAACCCTGAATAACATGAGCAGCCGCATCAAAGTACAACAGGCTTCTTATAAAGACCTCCAGGGAATGGCGAAGGATAAAGAAAAAATATTGGCTGCCACTCCGGCTATTCAACCTGTAAGCAACGCAGATCTTAAACGTATCGCTTCCGGTTTTGGCTATCGAATCGACCCGGTATATAAAACGGTTAAGCTTCATCCCGGGCTTGATTTCGCTGCCCCTGCGGGTACTCCTATTTATGCAACGGCTAATGGCACCGTTGAATTCGCCGGCAACCGCGGCGATGGCTATGGTAATAACGTTATCATTAATCATGGCTATGGTTACAAAACTTTATTTGGCCATATGTTTAGGATAAAAGCAAGATCTGGTCAAAGAGTAACCCGGGGTGAAGTGATTGGTTGGGTTGGCAGCACAGGCAAGAGCACGGGTCCGCATTGCCATTATGAAGTGATCAAGAACGGAAACAAGATCGATCCTATTTATTTCTTCTATAATGATCTTACACCTGAGCAATTCGATCGGTTGTTGAAACTTGCAGCTGCATCAAATCAGAGTTTTGATTAAGAAAGTAAAAACTCAAAGTAAAAATTCAAAATTTTTAGCTCCTGACTCCGAACTAAGAACTCTAAACTGTTTATTAGCCCAACTTTTCCACACCTGTCAACATCGTTGCGTCGCACTCTTCAAGGTTCTTATCTTTACTAAACTATGGGTAAACCACTTTCACAAATAACTTTTGATTTTTCTTCTGAAGAAGAAAAAGATGTAAAGATCACCGGGCATGAAATGCCGGAAGAACAGCAGGAAACAATGGTACAGGAAGAAATCGATCCAAGGTTAGAGCCGGAGGATCCTGTAACTACTGTTGTTGAAGCATTAGAAAAAAGAAGATCACCCCGTGGTCGTTTATCATTGAAAGAAATTCATTTGAATGCTGACCTGATACAGATCCCTCCGGATGAAATTCTTTTTCAGAAACAATATTATTCAATTGGTGAAGTTTCCAAATGGTTCAGGGTTAATCAATCCCTGATCCGCTATTGGGAAACCGAATTCGATATACTTGAACCAAGAAAGAACCGCAAAGGCGACCGCTTCTTCCGCCCCATTGATGTTAAGAATCTGGTTTTGATCCATGATCTCCTTCGCCGCCGCAAATTCACGATTGAAGGCGCAAAAGAATTTTTAAAGAAGAATAAGAAGGTAGATGAAAAGTTTAAAATGATCAAATCATTGGAAAAGATCAAATCATTTTTTAATGAATTGAAAGCGAGTTTAGGATAATACTTGTACTACTGATCTAATTTACCGGAAATCTTTATATCACTGCTTGCACCAGCAAGTTCTATCTTCATTTCCTCCATCAATTTAAGTATCTCAAGATTCTTTTGCTGTTTCAGTTTTTGAAATTCTTTGACCGCTATTGGTGCAGTAAAAAAATCTACGCTGATAAGGAATGAGTTTGACCTTATGTCCGACAAAAAAACGGTGCTGTCTTCTATTTGTGGATGAACCAGTTTTGTTTTTACTGCTTCTATAAATTTATTCAGCGTTTCAGAAGAAATATTTACACCAGTTTCTAATTTTATCTCCGCCTTGCGTTGTGTACGCAATGTAAGATTGTCAAGTATGCTATCCACCATTTGTTTATTAGGAACGGAGACAAAAGTTTTCTGATCAGTTCTTATCCTGGTGCTTCTTAATCCAATTTTTTCAACCGTACCGGTTACCTGTTGCACTTGAACCTGGTCACCAACAGAAAATGGTTTATCAAAGAAAATAATAAACGAAGCGATCAGATTCTCGAGGCTTTCTCTTAAAGACAATGCAATAGCAGCAGTTGCAATGCTTAATCCTGTTATCAGGCTGCTGATATTAAAACCAAACCCGGCTTTTAATATCATTAGTATTCCAACGATACCGATCACCACTTTAAAAAAGTCTTTAAAAAAAATGATGAGCTGGTTATCGGTATGGCTTGGGGTCATGTTAGCCTTTTGCTCAAGAATAAGCGCAATAAAATCGATCATGCGCAATAGCAACCAGATGAATGAAGCGATCAAAACAAGCGTACCAAGTGTATGTATGATCTCTTTTGTGCTTCTATTATAAACTTCCACATCCCAATACCCGGGAAACGTAAGTTTGTGCAGCGCTATAATTGAAACGAGGATAAAAATGAACAAGCCCAGCGGTTTTGCTACAAGCCCGGAAAAAGAACTTTTGTCAACATCTCTGAATACTATTTTGACTAGTTTATAAATAAGGCCTGCGAAATACCGGGAGATAACACGTTTTAAAATAAGAACAAATAAAATAACGCCTGCAACGATCAAATAACTTTTGACCGGGTTATCAAAGATCATTTTATTCAGAAAATCATTCATGCATGCAAAAGTAAATAAGAAAGATTTTAACGAAGCTGGTAAATCTCCAACTCATCCTTTTTTAATGCGTATGCTTTTGTTGAGGTAAAAAGTATGGATTGTGCTTTTCTGAAAGACTCGGGCATCTTCACTTCCTGTAAAAGTAAATTCGAAGGCTGGTAGCGCATCAGGGAATCATGACGTGTGCCTGTAATAAATTTCCCAACAGCATTGAAATTGTCGTACCCCGTAAGAGAGAATATATTCTTTAACGTGCCATAATAATCGAAGACATAAACACCTTTATTCTTATCGTATAAATAAAGAAACCCATCCTGGTCAAAGATGGATGTAAAAGAAAATGCTTCGCCAAAAAGCTGGCGAAAATCGCTGGTAGCAAAAAGAAGTTTGCCGTCCTCATCTATTTTTTTCAGCTTATGTTCAAACTCATCATACAGCCAGATCTTATTATCATAAGACAAACAAACGGCTTCCACATGAAAGATATCTTGTTTACGCAGGTCGATCGTACTGCGATTGGTCAACAATCGATCAAGAACGACAATAGTTGAAAAATCTTTGTAATAAAGTAAAACCCGCATTGGATTTGAGACATCCATTTGTGCAAGCTTTCCGTATCTCCTCACATTATTAAAAACCCCAACCGAATCTCCATTTGATGCAATTTTTTTCAATTGATCGTAAGAGTTGAGTAGATAAATGTTATCAAAATTATCAGCTGTAAATGCAGCTATATCTCCTTTAATTTTTTTAACCGGCACAAATAATGAATCGGTTTGTGCATTGCTGACAAAGTAAAAAGTAAAAAGTAAAACTAATATCGTTGCCCGTTTTAGCATTTATCGCCGGATTATTTTTTTATCTTTATTTAAAAACGATTTTAATTGCAAATTATTCCCATCAAATACGGCATACGTATAATAATGTATCCAGTCCCCCAGGTTAATATACCTGCTGCTATCTGATAGACGATGATCGATGGCTAAGTGTCTATGCCCAAACACAAAAAAATCAACCTTTTTTTCCTTTAAAATCTCTTTACTGTAAATAAGCAGCCATTCTTTATCCTCTCCCAAAAAAATTTCTTCTGATGCTCCTGTCTGTGCCCTGCTGCGCCGGCTGAAATAATCAGCCAGCCCCATACCGAAATAAGGCGGAAGAATACCAAATAACCATTTACAAAAAGGATTGCGAAATATCTTTTTTAAAAACTTATAGCCTTTATCACCGGGGCCCAATCCATCGCCATGACCTACTAAAAATTTTTTCCCCTTTCTTTCAAATTCTTTTGGCTCGAAATAAATGGGAATATTTAATTCTTTTAGAAAATAATCTTTCATCCACATATCATGATTGCCTACAAAAAAATGCATGGGAATACCGGCATCAGATAATTCAGCAAGCTTTCCTAATAACCTTGTAAAACCTTTAGGAACAACTTTTCTGTATTCATACCAGAAGTCAAACATATCTCCCACCAAAAATATCTCTGCAGCCTCATTTTTAATTTCATCAAGAAAACGAACCACTTGTTTTTCTCTTTGAAGACTCGAAGCTGCATCCGGGGCACCAAGATGAAAGTCTGAAAGGAAGTATATTTTTTTATCTGTTGGAAACGTCACGAACTGAAATTATTTCTTTTGATCCATATATTTAAGAACATCTCCTGATTCAATTATGGGCTTATCATGCACATCGCCATAATACCAGTATACCCATGCGTTTGTGGTCTTATTATCAATAAAAACTTCCGAGACTTTACGACGATAAAGCTCCTCTTCTTCAGAACCCACATGCACTCCCTCATAATCATCAAGCTGTCCTATTGCCCAGGCAAATTCCTTTTCATTCCTGATCCTGTATAATTCACCAACGATAAATTTGTTGTTATCCGTTGGTCTTGCAGCGGGATAAGTTCCAAGATCATATAATTCACCTTTTACTTTTGCTTCTCCAACAAGATCAAAATAGCGACTGATATATTCATAAGCAGAGCTGCGAAATCCACTGCGCAATGAACCATAAACAAAAAGTTGGTAAACCTCCTGATTCTTCATGCACTAAAAGTACGAAGCAAGTAGCTATGCATCAACTAAAAAACAATATACTTCTTTGGGGCCGTGAACTCCTACCACAAGTGTTTTTTCAATATCAGCCGTGCGACTGGGACCAGTGGCAAAGGTGATAAGTGAAGGAAGATTGTCTTTATATTTTTCTTTCATCAATACCAGCGCATCTTTCACATCGTATACAAGCTGGCTGGTAAACGCAATGCAAATATGAATGGGGGCATATACACTTGTTGTTCGGCCTGACGATGATGCTGCAGTCATTACAATACTACCGGTACGAGCCACCAGATATTCGCAACCAGTTACGCTTACATCACAATCTGCAAGATCTTTTTCAGTAAATCTTTCTTCAGCTGAATTACCGACAAGTTCCCTGATCTTATTTTCAACGCAATAAACTTTTTGCCAGTCACTTTTTTTAATAAGACTATTAAATTGAAAAGCCAGTTCCTGACGATTGACGCAAAAAATAAACCGGCCGCCCAATCCATTGAATTGTTCTGCAAATACTACTTCAAGCTCTTCGGATGCAGGATGAAATATTGGTTGATTACCTTCGCTTTGCGGAAAAGGAAGAGGCGTTGAGTGACTCAACGCCTTCCTTATTTTTTTGAGAATTGATTCTTTTGATGGTGAAAATTTCATTCCCGGTTATTGTTTAAGCTGGAAGTGGGAACATCCCCGAACCAGCTCCTTCCGCCCCTTCATTCGAACTTTTTTCTGCAGGCTTTTCAAAAGGCTTTGCCTGCTCAACGATTGACTCTACTATCGGAACATCAAGCACTTTCTTTTCTTCATATGGTCTTTTACCGATCAATGCTTCTACGTCGCTTTGAAAAAGAACTTCTCTTTCTAACAATGCTTCAGCAACAATTCTTACTTGTTCCTTTTTTTCTAATAATAATTTTTTTGTTGTTGCATATCCTTCATCGATCAACTTGCGCACTTCCTCGTCTATTAATCTGGATGTTTCTTCAGAATATGGTTTTGTGAACGAATTTTCCTGCTGAGGATCATAAAAACTTACTCTTCCCACTTTTTCATTCATACCGTAAACTGTCACCATAGAGTAAGCGATCTTTGTGATCTGCTGAAGATCATTTTGTGCACCTGTTGAAATTTTATCAAAGAAAATATCTTCAGCTGCACGACCGCCTAATGTCATACAGATCTGATCCATCAGTTGATCAATATTATATAAGTATTGCTCTTTCGGTGTGTATTGTGCATAGCCTAATGCAGCGGTTCCTCTTGGTACAATCGTTACTTTCAATAATGGGTAAGCATGCTCCAGGAACCAACCACATATTGCATGACCTGCTTCATGAAATGCAATGATTTTCTTTTCTTCTGGTAAAATGATCTTGTTCTTCTTTTCAAGACCACCGATCACCCTGTCTACTGCATCCTGGAAATCGGCCATCTCAACTGATTGCTTTCCTTTTCTTGCTGCGATCAAAGCAGCTTCATTACATATATTGGCAATATCAGCGCCGGCAAATCCCGGAGTTTGTTCAGCCAGTTTATGTATATCAACTTTTTCAGAAAGCTTAATTGGTTTTAGATGTACTTTAAAAATTGCTTCTCTTCCTTTCAGGTCTGGTGTATCAATTGATATCTGCCTATCAAAACGACCCGGGCGAAGCAATGCATTATCTAATACGTCAGGACGGTTAGTGGCGGCTAATACTATAATACCAGCATCAGTTCCAAAACCATCCATTTCTACCAGCAATTGATTCAATGTGCTTTCTCTTTCATCATTGCTCATCATTACATTCTTTCCTCTTGCACGACCGATCGCATCTATTTCATCAATAAAAATTATACAAGGAGCTTTTTCCCTTGCCTGTTTGAAAAGATCACGAACACGGCTGGCACCAACACCTACAAACATTTCAACGAAATCACTACCACTAAGACTAAAGAAGGGAACCTGTGCTTCACCGGCCATTGCTTTTGCAAGAAGTGTTTTACCAGTTCCCGGAGGTCCGATCAGCAAGGCACCTTTTGGAATTTTACCACCGAGGTTGGTATATTTTTTTGGATTCTTTAAAAAGTCAACGATCTCCATCACTTCCACTTTCGCTTCATCAAGCCCCGCCACATCAGCAAATGTGATATTTACTTTTGTTCCCTTATCAAATAAAGTAGCTTTTGATTTACCAATATTAAAAATACCACCGGGACCGCCGCCTGCTCCTCCACCGCCACTCATTTTTCGCATCAACAGTATCCATATAGCAAGAAAGAGCAATACAGGTAATATGAAACTCACGGCACCTGAAAACCATGTGCTGTCCTTTTCAATAAAATAAGGATCATAAGATTCATCGGGGAAATAGGCAGGGTTCTCCTTTTTGAATTCAAGGATCTCTTCTCTAAACCTCTCATTTGATTCAAAACTAAACTGAGGGGGCTTTTCATCTTTTTTATTTGAAATAGCATTGGTAGGAAGTTTGTCTAAATATTCCCTGAGACTATCTTTTTTTATAGATACCCTTACAATATTTTTATTGGTTACTTCAGTATATTTTTCAACATGATGCTTACGCAACATGTCTTTGAATTCACCTACTGTAATAGGTTGAGTTCTTTTGCCAAATGGACTAAATATGCTAAAGCCTATTACAGTTGCAAGTAAAATGGCCCACACCCAGTAATTACTGAATTTAGGTCCGCCTTTTTTATTCTCATCACGGTTTGGTTGAAACCGTGGAAATTTTTCGTTTTTATTAAATTGATCTTGTGACATTTTTTTCTTTATTCTCCCGATAACCTGTTTTCTTAATGATTAGATTTTAATTTCTATACTTTACCCAAAGCTGCTTAGTCTTCATGTTCATGTGCCACTGCATCACTCCACATTTCTTCCAGCTTATAAAATTTCCTTGTTTCCGAAAGCATCACATGAACCACTACATTCACATAATCGATCAATACCCATTGCAGGTTCTTCTTACCTTCATGATGATATGGGTATTCATCACATTTCTCTTTTATTTGCTCTTCAACAAAATCCGAAATGGCCCTTACCTGGGGTTGACTACCTGCTTCGCAGACAATAAAAAAATCTGCAACAGCTTCATCTACTTTTCTCAGGTCAAGAGAAATAATGTTTTCACCTTTTTTCTCCTGTATAGCGTTGATGATGGTTTTAATGAGTTTTGAATTCTTCGTTAACCGGACAGTGCTTTTCTTTTTTCGTGTAGCCAATACTGACAATTGTTCCAATAATTTTTTTTTAAGGTTTGAAGTTTTATTTACTGGTTATCCGGTTACTTGTTATTCGTTATTTGTATGTTTTTTACCAGCAACAAATAACCAGTACCCGAAAACTGATTTACTTTGTCAAAAATAGTAATTAATTGCCACTACCATCTGCCGGCAATCCAATTGGAAAGCCTTTTATTGAGCTGCAATCAATTGATAGTACCAACAAATATGCCATGGGTCTTATTCATGGAGATCTTCTGCCGGACGGACATGGTGAGGCTCAGCATGGTATGGCTGTTTTTACATATGAACAAACAGCCGGAAAGGGACAACGTGGTAAGAATTGGGCATCTCAAAAAGACTCGAATATTGCTCTTAGCATTCTGTTAAATCCTTACCCATTAAGCGTTCCCGAGCAATTCAAATTAAGTGTTTGCATTGCAGTCAGTGCCTGGGAATTTTTTTCCAAATATGCGGGTGATGAAACAAAAATTAAATGGCCTAATGATATTTATTGGCGTGACAGGAAGGCAGGGGGAATCCTAATCGAGAATGTTATTCAAAGTAGTCAGTCGGCAGTCGGTAGTTGGGTATGGTCGGTTATTGGATTAGGGATAAATATTAATCAAACTGATTTCGATCCTGATTTACCAAACCCTGTTTCTCTAAAACAAATAACTGGTAAAATTCATGAACCCATTGAACTTGCAAAAGAGCTTTGTTCTATCATTGAAAAGAATTACCAGTTATTGATCGCTGGAAATTTCATGGCCCTTTTTAATAAATATCAAATTCATCTTTATAAAAAAGATGAAAAAGTAAAATTGAAAAAAGGAACTCGTGTTTTTGAAACAACGATAAAAGAAGTTTCAGAAACAGGACAATTGATCACTCAACATTCAATAGAAGAAAGATTTGAATTTGGGGAAGTCGAATGGGTTTTATAGCAGTATTAACTTCCTTTCTTTTTCTTATCCTTAAACACTACAAAATTCCTTGTAAGAGTAAATGCCCAGCGGAATTCACCGTCTCCCCAGGATGAAGTAGTGCCCCGAATAAACCGATTCTCCAGGATATCCGTCGCATTTGTGAAATTAAGATGAAAGACATGTCCTTCTGTTATGATCTCAAAGCCGATACCAAAAGGATCATGAAATCCTATTCCTTTCGAGCCAAAAAAATCTATACTTTCTTGTGATCTGAAAGTGTGAAAATAATCGGCAAGGAGCACAAATTTTTTACTTAGGGGCCAGCGTATAGCACCCCCTACAGCAAAAAGATTTTCCTGGGCACCTGGTTCAACATAATTTGTATGAAGATAAAGTGGATTTAACTGCAAACTCAGTTTACCAAACTTTCTTGCCACTAAAACTTGTACTACCTGGCTATGACGACTGCCGAAATCTTCAAATGAATTTTCAAGATGTAAAGCAGTGTCTGTCGCTTTCATTGCAGACAATACGTCATTTGCAAAAAATGTAAGCGAAAGTGGGTGACTAGGATCATTATCTTTTTGTCTCATTGCCTGGTATTTTAATCCCCACTCATATTGATTTGTCACAAACCCAGAACCTTTTGCCCTGGCGAAGAGAATATTTAATCTATCGCTTAACCCTAGCTGGAAACCAATACGGACATCCTTAATACCATCTAAGCCGAAGAAGCCATGTCTGACACCACCATTATCACCAGCAATATCACCAAAATAGTGATCAATGCTAAAATCCATTATTCCTTTGGGGTGAACCTCTACTGACTTTGAGTTAATTACTTTTTGTGAGTAGAAAACTTTAGTGTTAGTGAACTCTGTTTTTGTGGGAGTCTTAATTATTGTTGTTTCATCCTGCCCAAAAGAATTAATACATGTAAAAAGGAGAACAACAAAAAGTAATCGTTTCATAATGACTGTTTTGGCTAGTAATAATCGAAACTTTGAATAAGGGGGTTGCTTATCCAATAAAATTAGAAGATACAGTCACTTATCTAATCTGGGCTTTATTCAAAGGACTTCAATATTTCCTGTGCATGTGCCTTATTCTTTGGCTTATGAAATATTTTTTGAATGATCCCTTTTTCATCAATGACAAATGTGGTGCGAAGAATACCCATGTATTCACGACCAAATAATTTTTTCATGTCATGAACACCATAAGCACTGGTTATTTTATTCTCCTTATCGGCAATGAGTGGAAAGGGAAGTTTATATTTTATTTCAAATTTCTTCTGCTTGCTTTCGTCATCGGGGCTTACCCCCAACACTTCAAAACCATTTTTCTTTAACAAAGTATAATTATCCCGGAGATTGCATGACTCAATAGTGCAGGTCGGTGAACCTGCTTCTGAATAGAAATATAAGATCAGTTTCTTTCCTTTATATTCTGCTAAAGAAATCTTATTACCATTTTGGTCTTTACCTGAGAATGTTGGCGCCTTATCACCTTCTTTTAGTGTTACCATCTTACCAGTAATTTATTTTTTCTTTTTTGTTGCAGTCTTTTTAGAAGACGTTTTCTTTTTATATACTTTCTTCTTTGGCGGGGTGTATGGATATTTTTTAAACCACCATGTTTTCTCTGTTACATTACCCACAATATCCTCTACTCTGACTTTTAATTCATGCACACCGAAAGGACATTGCTCATCAAATTTATAGATCCAGCTTCTTCCTTTATCATTGCTGAACATGAGCCATTTGCCATCCAGTTCTGCATGAAAACTTTTTATACCAGAATTATCAGTTGGCGTAAATACAATTCTTGAAGCAGGACTCAGGTTTACCGTATCTCCTTTTCCAATACTGTTTAATTGCGGAGGAGTAAGATCAACCAATGCGATAAAAGACCCAAACGCTCCTGTTTTTGCAGAGAGCCATTCTCCTTGCCATATTGGTTTTATTATAGAATTGCCTGCATTTCTTTGGATTACAATTTTATCACGCCATTCTTCTTTAACTTGAATAGTTGGCTTGATCCTAATGATCATTTCTTCATGAACGGGATAGCTGTTATCATTTAACTGGTGCAAGTCAGAAACTGCATTCGGTAAAGTAGAACTAGTCTTATTATAAACTGGCTGTATAGTATCATATATACACTTCTCAGGAAGAAATGCTTCGAAGTCGTTTTTTTCTATAACATTTACATTGCCCGGAATAAAGTCATCAGGCTTTTGGTCAGCTCTATTTATAGAAATGGTATTTGTAAATTGGATCAGGAAACTTGTACTTGAAAAATTTTCATTTGCATCTCCTACTTGAATAGTGATAGTATGCTGCAAAGTATCATCGAGGTGAATTAAGCCGTCATTATTATAAAGATGATAAACCCTTTCTTCCCGACCAGGTAGGGGGGATATATGCTGAAAATAACCCCTGCCAGATTTAAAATAACGATAATCTATTTGGGCATTGATATACTCGGATTCGCCATAATCGATCTCGTCAAGAACAAATTCTGCTATGCGTTCTTCATCTTTAAAAATACGTGCGGTATAGATCCCGTTACCGTTTTGAGAACCGGTGAATTTATCTACGGCCTGGATCGCAAAACTTAGTGTTTTAAAACCAGTTTTCAATACGGGCATTTTTGGAATTATATAACCGCTGTCTGTCCTTTTTAAATAAAATATTTTTGGTGTTTGCTCATACGTACTTACGCTACGATCATACATCGCAAGTTTTAATAAAGTAGGTGCAACATCATCTTGCAAAGGCATTCCAAACAATAAAGGATTAAGACTCCTGCCGGTTTTTGTTTCCCTTATTTCAAAATGTAAATGCGGACCTTGCGAGCCACCAGTATTTCCACTTTTAGCGATCTCATTTCCCTTCCTTACCTTAAAATCCTTTTCAGTGAAATCAATTTCAATAGCCCAGGATTCTTTCTCAATTTGTTTTTCTCTTACATATTTTTCTAACGCAGGGTAAAACTCATTCAGGTGTGCATATAAAGTAGAATAGCCATTTGGATGGTTGATGATAATAAATCTCCCAAAACTCTGTGGCCTGATACCGATATGTGCAACATAGCCATCCGCTGAAACAAAAACGGGTAGATTTTCTTTCTGATTGGTTCTAATATCAAGACCCATATGCCAATGATTAGGTCTTAATTCCCCAAAATTGGCACTTAACGACATGGGAATATTTAGCGGGTTGTTAAAATAGCCCTGCGGATATTTAGTGCCGCCATTTGTTTGACCTTTACTACTTAGAAATGATAACAGTAAAAACAACAGTGCAGCATGTTGTTTTAAATAATTGCCTTTGATCATACAAGGAGCAAAATAACACAAACCTTGCCCATCTATTTTAATCATTGCCTAATTTCGGTCTAAATAAAACTGCATGAGCGAAACTATTCTTCTAAAAATAAAAACTTCTGCCATTGTTTTTCTTTTCTTATCCTTTACGGCATATAGTCAAACCTGTGAAGTAGATAAAGAATCTTTGAAAGGTACTTACACGGGGGATTGTAAAAAGAATAAGGCACATGGCAAAGGAAAAGCTGTTGGAATGGATACTTATGAAGGAGAGTTTAAGAATGGGATTCCCGATGGTCATGGAACATATACCTGGAGTAATAAAAATGTTTTTGAAGGAAAATATATAAAGGGCCTTCGTGAAGGAAAAGGCACAATGACAATGAAAAGAGAAGGTGCACAGGATAGTGTTATAGAGGGATTTTGGAAAAAGGATGTATATATTGGAAAAAATGAAAAGCCGTGGATCGTTCATAGTAAAACAGGTTCGGTAAGAGAAGTGCTGGTGGAATATATTTCCGATCCACTAAATAAAATAAAAATTGTCGTCACCAATACTACAGGCGGTGCTCAAACTAGTTCTGGGGCTACAATGCCACGTTATACTGTAGATCTTGTACAAGTTTTAAAAGGGCACTATGAAAGACTAACCTCTCTTGAAGCACATTTGAAAAGTACAGAGACAACTCTTTTGGAAGTAATTTTTCCAATGAGGGTAAAATTGACAATAGGAACAGAAGAAGTTGAATTAGAATTTTTCGAATCGGGAAGCTACAACGTCAATATTTCTATTAACAAATAGTTAATACACTCAATTAAATCCAATTATTTTCACATGTGTGGAATTAATTGGAATTTTTATTATTTCAATATGCAACAAATTTGGAACGCCATTTGTCTTAGAATTAGAACGCCGTCCTTCTCCAATCATACCGAAAGGTTAATCCTAATGAAAATCACCGATTGAATTTTATACCATTATTATAAACCTTTGACAGATGAAACAAATTAATCACAAGATCTTTATTGCAGCAGTTGTTGTTGGAGGGCTGTTTATTGGGGCCGTAAAAGGACAGGGAGCCCGTGACAGTTGGGTAAAAAAAATGAAAACCCGGGATGAAAGGAAAATGAAACCTGGAACAAACGAGGTTGTTCTTGATGACTATGAGATCGCTTCTTTCCACAACAATTGAACATTTGTAACGGAATTAAAATTTATTTGAAATAACAATACATCAAAATCTCCGTTTCCCTTACTTTTGCACCCCGGGTAACAAACCCGGTTTTTTTATGTCCTCACGGTTACCAGCTATTAAATTAAAACCCAAAAATGCCAAAAGATCCTTCGATTAAATCTGTATTGATTATTGGTTCTGGCCCCATCATTATTGGCCAGGCATGTGAGTTCGATTATTCAGGTACACAAGCAGCAAGAAGTTTAAGAGAAGAAGGTATTAAAGTAATTCTGATCAACAGCAATCCCGCCACCATCATGACTGACCCGATGATGGCTGATCGTGTGTATCTTTTACCACTAACGGTTGAAAGTATTGAACAGATCTTGCAGGAAAATCAAATTGATGCTGTGTTACCAACTATGGGCGGACAAACAGCTTTGAACCTTGCAAAAGAAGCCGAAGACCTTGGTATATGGAAGCAGTATAACGTACGATTGATCGGTGTAGATATAAAAGCAATCGATAAAGCAGAAGACAGGGAAAAGTTCCGCCAGTGGATGATCCAGCTTGGCGTACCTGTTGCTCCAGCCAGAACCGCCAATTCACATTTAGAAGGAAAAGAATTTGCACAAGAGATCGGGTTTCCGCTTGTGATCCGTCCTTCATTTACACTCGGTGGTACTGGTGGTGGCTTTGTACTCAACAAAGATTTTTTAGATGAGGCGCTTAACCGCGGACTCGAAGCTTCTCCAATTCATGAAGTGCTTGTTGAAAAAGCAGTTTTGGGTTGGAAAGAATTTGAACTGGAACTTTTGCGTGATGCAAACGATAATGTATGTATCATTTGCAGCGTGGAGAATTTTGATCCAATGGGTGTTCATACGGGTGATTCAATAACAGTGGCACCAGCAATGACCCTCAGCGATACGGCTATGCAATTGATGAGGAATACCGCCATTAAGATGATGCGTGACCTTGGAAATTTTGCCGGCGGTTGTAATGTTCAGTTTGCGTTGAATCCTGATACCGAAGAAATAATTGCAATTGAAATTAACCCAAGGGTGAGCCGTTCTTCTGCCCTTGCGTCAAAAGCTACTGGTTATCCAATTGCCAAAATAGCAGCGAAGCTTGCTATTGGTTATAATCTTGATGAATTAGAAAACCAGATAACAAAAACTACCTCAGCGTTTTTTGAGCCAGCATTGGATTATGTAATTGTAAAGATCCCCCGCTGGAATTTTGATAAGTTCAAAGGCGCCAATGATACACTTGGTCTTCAAATGAAAAGTGTGGGTGAAGTAATGGCGATCGGAAGGAGCTTTGCCGAAGCTGTTCAGAAAGCTTGTCAAAGCTTAGAGAATAATGCAGTTGGCCTCGGTTATTACGGAAAAAGCATGATGCATGCTGAAGAAATTATTGAGCAGATCAAAACGCCCAAGTGGGATCGCATTTTCAGAATAAAAGATGCTTTGATGATGGGTGTAAGTGTAAACACCATTTCCAAAGCTACCCATGGAATTGACCGGTGGTTTATTTATGAGATACAAAAGATCTGCAACCTCGAAATTGAGATCAAGAAATATAAAATGAACACCCTGCCTGTTGAGTTATTGCGGGAAGCAAAAACCATGGGCTTTAGTGATGAACAGCTTTGCCGCATAATGAATGATGGGACTGAAGATGAGATATATGAATTAAGAAAGAAACATGGTATTACCCGTGTGTTTAAAATGGTGGATACCTGCAGCGCAGAGTTTGAAGCAAAGACACCCTATTTCTACTCCACTTTTGAACGCGGTGGTGAGAACGAAAGCAAAAGAAGCGATAAGAAAAAAATAATCGTTCTTGGTTCGGGTCCAAATCGCATCGGGCAGGGAATTGAATTTGATTATTGTTGTGTGCATGGTTTACTTGCTATAAAAGAATGCGGTTATGAATCGATCATGATCAACTGTAATCCTGAAACAGTGAGTACTGATTTTGACATGGCCGATAAACTTTATTTCGAACCGGTTTATTGGGAACATATCTGGGAAATAATTGAACATGAAAAGCCAGATGGAGTTATTGTTCAGCTTGGCGGCCAAACTGCACTAAAACTTGCAGAAAAACTTCATAAGAAAGGAGTCAAGATAATCGGCACTTCTTATGATAGCATGGACATTGCCGAAGACCGCGGTCGTTTTTCTGATATCCTGAAAGAACTTGAGATTCCTTATCCTGAATATGGAACTGCATGGACAGTAGATGAAGCGATAGTTGTTGCCAATAAAGTAGGATATCCAGTGCTTGTTCGTCCTTCTTATGTCTTGGGTGGACAAAGAATGCGGATCGTGATCAACGATGATGAGCTGGAAAAAGCGGTAGTGAGTTTGCTGAAACATATTCCCGGAAATAAAATTTTGGTTGATCATTTTCTTGATCGTTGCCAGGAAGCCGAGATCGATGCAATATGTGATGGTGAAAAATTTCATGTGATGGGTATCATGGAGCATATCGAACCTGCGGGTATTCACAGTGGCGACAGTAATGCTGTTCTTCCTGCTTTCAATCTTAGTCCGCTGGAACTTCAGGACATGGTTGACTATGCAAAAAAGATCGCACTTGAATTAAAAATAAAAGGGCTTATCAATATTCAGTTTGCTATTAAGGAAACAAAAGTATATGTGATAGAAGCTAACCCCCGTGCTTCAAGAACGACGCCATTCATTGCAAAAGCATATAACAAACCTTACCTAAACTATGCTACCAAAGTAATGTTGGGTGAAATGAAAGTGGCTGACATACCGGAAGAAAAACATCTGGATGGCTTTGCGATCAAAGAGCCTGTATTTAGTTTCAATAAATTTCCTGGTGTAAGTCGTGAACTAGGACCGGAAATGAAATCAACCGGTGAGGCGATACGATTTATTAAAAACTTGAGAGATCCTTATTTCAGACAGTTGTATAAAGACAGAAGTATGTACTTGAGTAAATAGAACCACGATTTACTAGATTATAAATGATTGGGAGGAAGGGGTTGCTGATGCAGCCCTTTTTATTTGAGAATGGTTTGTTTCGTAAATTTATAAACTGAATAAAATTCTATGAATAAAGAAACCCAATACATTATCAAAAGTTTTGAAGCAACTTTAAGTGGTCAGCCTTGGTTTGGCCGGGCAGTGTATGAAATACTTGGCGAAGTTGATGAAGCTAAAGCCGATACAAAACCAAATGGCACTGAACATTCAATGATCGACTTGCTTTGGCACATGAATACATGGGCAGAGTTTACACTTGGCGGTCTTGAGAACAGAACTGTTGAGCAAATGAAAACAATCGAAGCAAATGACTGGCGAGATATTGATCCAAAAACTCATACATGGAAAAAGGGAATAGAACAATTGAAAGCAACTCATAATAAAATAATTGAGTTACTTAAAAAGAAAGAAGATGATAATTTTTTAGGTGATATTGTTCCTCTGCGTAAGTATAATTATCGGTTTTTGCTGAATGGATTGATACAGCATAATATTTATCATCTTGGTCAGGTGGCGTATTTAAAGAAAATGTTGGCGTAGAAAGGCTTAACGCAAGGACCGCAAAGATGAAATACAAAAGGTGCAAAGAAATTTCCTATTCACGGAGTCTTGTCATGCCGAGGAACGAGGCATCTTAGGCTTTGAAAAGCAGAGATGCTTCGCCTGACATTTATTACATTTTGAATAATCATTATTAAACCCGGCTCTGCATGACAAGACTCTGCTGTGTTGAATAGAATTGTTGCAGTACAAGAGTGCGACGCAAGGGACAATGAAAAGAATTACAAAAGCTTGCTACAAATTAATCATCATCGTCTTCCTCTTTCTTATCTTTCAATTTTACAAAGGCTGATCGTTTTGGACCGGGGAAGGGAATATGATCTCCCTTAATAGCATACCATAGCAATTCGCTGAATTCAAGATCAGGAGCACGGTCCTCATTAGTAAAATCAAACGTTTCACTTTTTCGTTGCCATTTGTTCAGGACCGTATTTTTTTGATTGAGATCGATGTTAGCTGGCAATGATACAAACGGAGTCTGATCGGGAATTGGGCTAAAGCTCCACCACATTGGTTCAGCTGCAGCATCATATTGACTCATTGGTTGCAAACCAAGGATCAGTTCCATTGTACGCAACATGGACGAAGTGGAATACATCGTGTGATCAACAAATTTTCTTTTTACAAATCCGCCGGCAACATAAGCTGTTGTGCGATGCGCATCCACATGATCAGCGCCATTTTGCGCATCATCTTCAACAATAAAAACAGCGCTTTGATTCCAGATAGGACTATTGCTGAGATATTCTACAAACATGCCAACCGCAAGATCATTATCGGCCACATGTGCGAACGGCGTCGGCTTACCATTTCTTAAACCTTCCGTATGGTCATTGCCAAAACGCATGGTATTGAATTGAGGTACTGCCTTAGCTGCAAGCAATGAATCAAATTCTTTTTTCCATTGAAAAAAACGTTCGATGTCTTTCACATCCATATTCCAGCCAGTGTAATAGGGGCAAAAATGATTTTCAAGAACAGGAATGCTTGCAGTTCTTGCATCAGTAAACTCGCCATAAGTTCGATAGGAAATATTTTTTTTCTTGCATTGATCCCAGATATACCATTTATTGTTTGCTGTTTTATTCTGTCCTTCTCCCGGGTAACTGCCGCCGCGGCCACCATAGCTTGTCGGCCAATTTTTTTCTAAATAATCTGTCGCATAAGCACCCATACTCCAGCTATGACCATCGGCACTTACTTCACCATCGCAATAAAAATTATCAAGCAACACAAATTCTTTTGCCAGCTTGTGAAGATTGGGAGTAACATTTTCTCCGAATAAAACTAATGATGGGTCGCCATTGCCTTCTTTGATATCACCAAGTACCTGGTCATAGGTTCTGTTTTCTTTAATAAGATAAAAAACATATTTGATCGGTGAAGGATCTCCTAGTTTCATTGGGATAGGGTTTCCCACTTCTCCCTTGCTCAGCGATTCTGCTTTTTTGCTATATGGCGTATTATGATAAACTACCTGCGAGTAAATTGAAAGCTGCTGAGGTGTTGGTGTATTAATGATACTCATCGTGCCTTTAAAAAGTCCACCGATGTATTGAACTTCGATCGGCTTTGTTTTATCACCTTCCTGGTAAACTACTTCTTCTCTTTTTCTAACCGGGTTAGGACCATAAGGATTCGTCTGCGACGAAAAACCTTTTCCGTTTGTGACAAATATTTTTTTACCGATCACTTTTACATTGGTAGGATACCAACCTGTTGGAATGAAGCCATTGCTTTTACTCAACCCCGGCTTGCTTACATCAAAAACTGCGAGGCAATTATTATCTGCATTGGCAATGTATAAAGTTTTTTCATCCGTACTTAATGCAAGACCGTTTGAAGTAGAGCCGGGAGGAGCATCTGGGAAAAGTGCAGCACTTAATGTCTCGATCACTTTCAATGTTTGCGTATTGATGACTGAAACAGAATTATCATTTGCATTGGCGACGTATAAAAGTTTCCCGCTTTTTGATAAACATAACTCATTAGGATTATCACCAACTTTTATATGATCAGATATCTTTCTATCTGCTGTATTAACAATAACCACTTCATCAGCGCCCCATACAGATACGTATAATCTTTTTTTATCCTGAGATAACACACAACCGTATGCTTCGCCATCCAGCCTAATAGAATCAATGGCTTTTTTGGAGCTTAGATCAATCACGTAAAGAGTATTATTTTCTTTTGTTCCAACATACATTGTTTTTTTTGCATCATCTATCTCAATGCCTGTGGGTGATACTTTATATGGCCATTTATTACCAAGCTTAATACTGTCATTTAAGACAAGACTGTTCTTTTGAATCGCATATTTCAAAATCCAGTTATCATTTCCTCCTGAAGCATATAAAAATTTTTCATCACTGCTGAATTTTATACCGTACCATGATTTGGGAATAATAACTGAGCTTAACACTTTATCATTTATTGCATCGATCAGTTGAAGTGATTGAACACTCTGCCCATTATTAGTAACCGCAATAAGTTTCTTTGATGGTGAAACAGCCATGTTCAAAGGAAGATCACCCAATGGTAGATCTTTTCCAATAGGAGTAAGACTCCAGCCATTTGGCAGGTTAACTCTTTTTGATTCGATCTGCTGGAGAGTTTGAGAAAATAAATTACTGCATAATATCAATGCTGGTATAAACAAAAGTTTTCTCATAAAATTTTCCATTATTGAAAGGTACGAAGCTATAAGAAATACCCGTAAAGTGGTATTGAAAAGATATTAAGTGTGTTTTATCTTTTGTAAATGTCTTTGCCAGTAATTCATATATGGAAAAAAGCACCGTTCATCAGGTTCCTGCTTCCTTTAATTGCTGGAATTGTTTTACAATGGAATTTGCAAATTTCACCTGAAGTTTTATGGACGCTACTATGTATTTCTTCAATTACAACAATTACTTTTTTCCTCATTCCCTTTTTTGAACGATATAAATTTTCTGCTTTAAGTGGGATAGCAGTGATTATATTATTTATTGCTCTGGGCGGATTGTTGTCATGGTATAAAAATATTCAGCATGATGAGAATTGGTTTGGTAAAAAGTATAAAGACGAAAATGCACTTATTGTAACATTAATTGAAAATCCTGTTGAAAAAACAAAGTCCTATAAGGCAAATGCATCAGTTGATCATATTATACAAAATGACTCCTGCATTAAAACAAAGGGAACTATCATTCTTTATTTTAAAAAAGACAGTACGCTGTCAACTCTTGAATATGGTTCTCAATTGATCATCACAAAACCATTACAGGAAATAAAGAATTCCGGTAATCCTGGTGGTTTCAATTATAAAAGATATTCTTTATTCCAGGGAATTACTCACCAGGTTTATTTAAAAGAAAATGAGTTTGAAATTTTACCAACTACCAATAAAAATTTATTTCAAGAATTCATTAATGAAAGCCGGGTAAAAGTGCTAAGCATTCTTCGCAAAAATATAAAAGGCGAAAAAGAACTAGGCCTGGCAGAAGCATTGCTTATCGGGTATAAAGATGATCTAGATAAAACATTGGTACAATCTTACAGTAATACCGGCGTTGTTCATGTCATTGCCATCTCAGGCCTGCATCTCGGGCTTATTTACTGGCTGTTAATATTGCTCTTTAAACTATTACAAAAAAGACAATTAAACCAGATAGCTATCGGGTGGTTACGACCGATCTTTATTCTGACTGGTTTGTGGCTTTTCAGTTTATTGGCTGGTGCACAGCCTTCGATCCTTCGTTCAGCTGTGATGTTTACTTGCATAGTTTTGGGCGATTCGTTTTCAAGAAAATCATCCATCTACAATACACTTGCCTTATCGGCACTTTTGCTTTTATGTATCAATCCCTATTGGCTTTGGGATGTAGGCTTTCAGTTATCATACGCTGCTGTGTTAAGTATTGTCATCTTTATGCAACCGATCTATAATTGGTTTTACACAAAAAATAAACTATTAGACCTTATAAGGAAACTAAATGCAGTAACGATCGCTGCGCAAATTCTCACGGTACCGGTAAGCATTTATCATTTTCACCAGTTCCCGAATTATTTTTTACTGACCAATTTTTTGGCAGTACCATTATCAAGTTTAATTGTGCTTGGTGAAATTTTGTTATGTGTTTTTTCATTCCTTCCTGTCATTTCAATATTCATCGGTAAAATTCTTTCCTGGCTTATCTGGCTCATGAATTCTTATATCGAACGAATTGAGGTATTGCCATTTTCTTTATGGGATGGTCTTCAAATCTCAATTCCTCAAACAATATTGTTGTTTGGAGTGGCTACAGGTTTGGGGTTTTGTCTAATGGAGAAAACTAAGGCCGGCCTTAAATATGCATTGGCAGCATTGTTTGGATTTGTTGTGTTACGGACTATTTCATTTATCCAGGCAAATAACCGTGAGCAACTGATCATTTATAATGTACCTCAAAAAAGAGCCATTGATCTTATTGATGGAAGAAAATATTTCTTTGTTGGCGATTCAGATCTGCTGTCAGATGATTTTATAAGAAACTTTCATATAAAGCCATCAAGGGTTTTGCATCGTATTGAACCGGCCAGAAATTTTGAAAATTATCAACAACTGGAGAACCTCATCAACTATAATGGTAAAAAAATAATGACGATAAGCGAAACCAAATCCTTTGCTCCAATTGATGAAAAGATCCCTGTTGATCTTCTGCTGATCTCCGGGAACCCTAAATTATATTTTAATAAACTGGCAGAAACATTTTCTGTAAAACAAGTTGTCTTTGATGGTTCATGCCCTGCGTGGAAAATTAACTATTGGAAAAAGGATTGTGATCTATTGCATATTCCATATCATGATGTAAGTGAAAAAGGGGCTTTTGTGATGAATTGGTGATAAGTTATTTCTTCTTGAACAGCAATTTTGCATTTAACCAGGTATTGGACGCATCAATAAAAGCAAGCATCTTATCGAAATTGACTGCTGATTCATAGTTATGCAAGTATTGCTTTCTGACTTTGATCGTTAGTAATTTATCTGTACTGCTTGCTTCAACTATAAAAAGCCCCGTTTCATTTTCTACTTTAGTGTTCAGGGCCTGCACTCCATCAATAGTATAGCCATCAGGAATCGCCAGCTCAATAAGATATCCAATACTTCTTGCAAAAGGCGCATATACATCCAACGTTCTTTTTCTTTGCTCTTCTTTTACTGATAATGGCTGACCCTGCAGCTTACCTATTTCAACAATAAGATTATTTCCTGCTTTCTTTACAAGCCCGTTGAGGTTAAAGGATGAGCTATACACAAAATCCGGGGATGTATGTCTCACACCATAGTTCTCGACTTTAAAATCTTTCATGTCAGTGATATCCTGTCCAAACCATTCCTTGGCATCTTTTATAAAGGCATCTTTTTGATTTTTCCTTGCTTCTGCAAAAGCATTCTTTACTTCATCAACATATTTTTTTGTTTGCTTGCTATCCTGGAGGTATTCGAGCAATGATTTTTCTCCATGAAAATAATTTCTCTCATACTCATAATAATCTTCGTATAAGATAAGATTGCGCTGAGCATCTACTTTATAAAACCCTTTTAGAGTTGTATTGCGTTTAACGGCAAAGGCCCCCTCGTCAGGTATTAATGAAAGACTTATCCTTTCTATTCGTGCATTTTTATCGGCTGTACTTACAGGTGTATTAGGACCCGGGGCTACGTTTGTCAGATCAGCCATTTTTTTAAAACTCGTCACTGCAGCAGGATGATCAAATGTAAAGCTCTTTGTATTCGTTACTCCCTCAACTACCGCGGGCACTTCTAAAGGGAGATCATAAATTGACCATAAAGAATAAAATTTATTGTTGCCTTTTAAATATGTGGTTGAAATAAGATCACTGCCGTTCATTGCTTCATTCATCCGAAAACCTGTGCGATCATCGCTGATCATCATTGCAGGCTCAAGACCTGCAGCTTTAAATGTAAAAAACAATGCGTGAGTAAGACCATTGTATTCACGTGCACCTTTGTTTACAGTAGCTTTCATGTTATCCAGATCGGGTTGCAATAACTGGTTGAAACGAAAGGTGTAAAAAAGAAGGTTTGCTTTTTCGTTATCATTCAACGATGAGTAGTTAAGCCCCATCTTCTTTGCCTTTTTCTTGGCATCATCTTCTATATCGTCCCAGTGCATTTTAGAATATTTCATCCAATAACCATCATAATAAGCTTTTGAATACTCATTTGCAAGGCTTTCAATGGCCTCTTCACTGTTTGTAATTTTATTTACCTCTCCTGGTTTTCTTGTATTCAAATATTTACTGCCTATTCCTGAATAGCCTAGCGAAAAGTTGATTCGTATAAATGGAAGTTGTCTTGCAGGTGAAGCCCACAAAGACGTTTCAAACGGAGGGATGTTTGTTTTTTCAACATCAATGACAATTTCTTTTTCATTATTTTTATCGACCTTTAATTCCGGCGCTCCATTATAGCTACGATATTCAACTGCATATTTTTTTCCCAGCTGTGCATGAAAAGAAAGGCTAAGGATTGGTGCATCATCAAATAGTAATACCTGGTACGCTTTCGTACTCATATCATTGGTCATATTATGCTCTGATGCGATAAAGTAATCAAGGATATCTCCCGGTTGCAGGTCTGGAATAGCTACCCTTGCTTTCTTTTCTGATGATGCGTCTTTAGTGAGCACAATATCGTCAGCGTTTATTTCTTTCACCGATCCATTGGGTTTTGTTACTCTTACACCAATATATGTTGTCATTTTATCGTCGGTATAAAAACCACTTGATCTTGCAAGTCTTGTAAAGCTTAATTCAGAATATTCACTCACCGCATTCTTATCATTTACTTTTATTATTTCTCTTACCACTTCACTAAGGCTTTGTTCTTTTTTTGAGCCGAACGCCAAACCATAAAAAGCAACTTTTGATTTACTGTCTGCAGTAAGTTCAGTGTGGTGAGCGATCACAACTTTAGAAGCATTAGCATACTGTTGTGGTATATCTTTTACTCTAAATTGTGCCTTATCCCAGGCCCATACCTGTTTACGCACTTCTTCGGATTCTTTACGGTATTTGGCTTCGTCTTTTGATTGTGCGAATGTGCCGATAACTGTGATCAACAAAGAAAAAATGACTGTGATCTTCTTGATGATCAGCTTATTTTCTCTGAACGAGTACAAGTTGTTGGTCATAAAATTTTTTTAGTTGCTGTATATCTTTATTCCATTGAGGAAAATCTTCAGGTTTTAGTTCAGTATGGTTCAAGACAATTTCATTTTTATATACAATTTTGCCTGGTGGGTTAGAATAAGAAGCCACAAAACTGTATCCGGGTTGTTTGATCTGTAATTTTTCAGGAAGGTTTGTTGGTATTTTATCTGTTGGTAATTGGATCTCTGTTTCAAATACAAGGTTTTTTTTGAAATCGAACCAGTAAGGGAGTTTTCTTTTCGTAGTATCTATTTTAAAGTCCTCCAGGTTACGTCGATTATCAATTTCCAAGTAAGTTTCTTTATCAAAAACTGTAAGTACATCTTTCCACAAAACATCATACTCCACTTTCAGATCAGCATTATAATTTGAAAGATTATCAATTTTCAAATTACTTATTTCAAAATTCAATTTTCCTTCTGCTAAAAATTGTTTTAATGCATTTTCCTGTTTGTCTTGCTTTATTTCGTTCAGCGCAGATAATAACCATTCCTTATTTTCACCTTTCCACACTTGTACAATATGTCCTTTTAAATTGTTCCCGTCAACAGTAAATTTTCTGGATTCGATTGCCGTGTTTTGGAAATGAGTTTCGACAGGTACAGTTTCTAACAAATAATTGTTGCCACTCTCAATCAAAGTTTGTTTCCCTTGTATTCGTTCAGCAATTTCCCCATAACCAATATATTTTTCCGTAGCATCAAGATAAACAGGTTTACCATTCTTCATCCAGGCGCAGATCATATGATTATCCACCGATAATGAAGGTGTGCTGTAATTATAAACAATGTGTTTTGTACCTATCCAACATCTGCGGGCATCTAAATTTATTGATCGAAGCATATTAGTTAACAGGTTTGCCATACCCTTGCAATCGCCATATTTTTTTCTTAAAACCTCTTGTGCCTTTTCTGGCTTAAATCCCGCAATACCATTTTCGAAAGCTATATAACGTATATTATCTTGCACCCATTGAAATATTTTTTTTACTTTTTCTTCATCCGTAGTTAAGCCTTTTATTATTTCTTCGGTTGTTTCCTTTACTCCCTTCTCTTCATCACCTATTTGTTTTATAAGGTTTTTGTACCAGTCATATTGTTCTTTTACAGTTTTAAAATATTCGTAACTGGTTCCCTTTGCCTGTGCAGATTTACTCAAAATAAGAATATGCGGAACGTAATAGGTTGGACCTGGTGAAGAAATCTCATTGCGCATTGCAGGCATATTCTTCATGCTATATGTATAAATGGTAGCATCCCCACCTTGACTTACGTTTTTTTGAATACCATATTTTTCAAAGTTGAATTCTTTTATTTCTATCTGCATCCATGAAGGAACGACCAGTTTCACTTCCTGGGTTTTTATCTCTTCCCTATCCATGAAAAAGATGTTGGTAAAATAGCGGGGATCAAGTATGGTTTTTTTAAAAACTACTTCTGAAGTGCTTCCAATATCAAGAATAGGTAATTGAAAATAGCAAATGTGTGCATCTGAATAAAAGACACCATCTGCATTATAATATTCATATTTAGGAACGACATCGTGCTTTTTTGACTTATTGATATATATATCAACATCATCGATGGTCTCATAATTATTATAAAACTCTGCAACGGGCATGGTGGTTCTGTAACTTTCACATCTAAAAACCTGGTGACTCTCCATTTTTATTTGAATGGGGTGATCTGAATTGCCGGTCACAAACCTGTATTCAATTGTGCTATTACTTATAACAATATTTTTTTGCTGGGATTGAGAATCTTCCTGAGCAGAGATCTTCAGGAAAAGGGTAAGTAAAAAAAAAGTGGATACTGGTTTTCTCATATTTCAAATTTATAATATCAGATTGGTTTTTAAAAGCTTTGAATAAATTAATGTCTTTAAAAAAAGGTAGCCAGCCCTCAACCAATGGGGCTTTTGAGATGAACCTCCGGTAGCTTACATTTGCGGCTTCGCTGACGATTACCCGCCTCTAATTTTTAAAAAACTATGAACAAAAAAATTCAGTCTGCCCTCATCTCTGTTTTTTACAAAGATGGTCTTGAACCTATTGTAAAATTGTTGTCCGAACTTGGTGTTACTATTTATTCCACGGGTGGCACACAAAGTTTTATTGAAAAGCTGGGAGTGAAAGTTGTACCGGTTGAAGATCTCACTACTTATCCGTCTATTCTTGGCGGCAGGGTAAAGACTTTACATCCATCTGTATTTGGCGGCATTCTTGGAAAAAGAGATGATGAAACACATGTGGCGGAAATGAAGCAATACAAGATTCCTGAAATTGATCTCGTGATCGTTGACCTCTATCCTTTCGAAGAAACTGTTGCTTCAACTACTGATGAAAAAGCGATCATTGAAAAAATTGATATCGGCGGACCATCCATGATCCGTGGAGCAGGAAAAAATCATAAAGACGTTGTTGTTGTTGCTAACAAGGCAGACTATTCATTGCTTGAAAAAGTAATAAGAGAGCAAAACGGAGAAACATCACTCGAGCAAAGGCGACTATTTGCCATCAAAGCTTTTGATGTATGCACGGCGTACGACACAGCTATCTCAAATTATTTTCACCAGCTTTCTGTTACTACTCCATTCAATAAAGAAGAAAAAGCAATGCGATATGGTGAGAATCCACACCAGAAAGCTGCATTCTTTGGCAACCTCAATGAGTTATTTGATCAATTAAATGGTAAAGAACTTTCTTACAACAATCTTGTTGATGTAGATGCGGCTGTTCAGATCATAAAAGAATTTACTGATACAACATTTGCGATCATCAAACACACCAATGTTTGCGGGGTGGCACAAAGAACAACCGTAAAAGAAAGCTGGGATGCAGCACTAGCCGGTGATCCTGAATCTGCTTTTGGTGGTGTATTGGTTTGCAACGGCACAATTGATAAAGCAACTGCTGATGCTATAAATGAAATATTTTTTGAAGTGTTGATCGCTCCCGCTTTCAATGAAGATGCCTTAGTTGTTCTCAAATCAAAAAAGAACAGGATCCTGTTGAAGTCAAAAGTCAAAAGTGAACAATCAAAAGAAATGTTCCGTTCATTATTAAATGGAGTGTTGATACAAGGAACAGATGAAGGCAATTATTCAGAATGGAAAGAAGTTGGTGGCAGGGAAACAACATCTTCAGAAAAAGAAGACCTGAAATTTGCTAATCTTATCTGTAAGCATCTAAAATCAAATGCCATTGCATTGATAAAAAATAAACAATTGATCGGAAAAGGTTGCGGGCAAACAAGCCGTATTGATTCATTACGCCAATCAATTGAAAAAGCAAAGCAATTTAATTTTGATCTTCATGGAGCGGTATTAGCAAGTGATGCATTCTTTCCATTTAATGATTGTGTAAAGATGAGCCATGCGGAAGGGATAGAAGCATTCATTCAACCCGGAGGATCTATACGGGATAAAGATTCAATTGATTATTGTGTAGAAAATAAACTGGCGATGGTGATGACGGGGATGAGACATTTTAAACATTAATGAGCAGTGAGTGATGAATGGTGAATAAGCTACTCATAACTGACTATTCATGAAAAAGCTGAATAGAATTGTTGAAGTACAAGAGTGCGACGCAAGAGAAGCTCTATAGTAGCACAAAAGTTAAGTTCATAATCATTCATGCCTTTATTCGACTTCAATAAAACCTTATCACAATCCACTGATGCTTTAAAGAGTTTATCAGCGCTGAATCCTTTGACAATTCACAAAAAAGGGACAAGAGCTAAAGCCATCTTTGCACTTTCATTGGTATGCATACTTTGGGGTACCACCTGGCTGGCAAGCAAGCAAGGTGTAAAATATATTCCTGATGCATTACAAATGGCAGCCATCAGGCAAATGCTCGGCGGTATTTGTTATGTCGGCTTCTTTCTTTACAAAAGAATTCCATTGCCAAAAGGCAAAGAATGGATCCCGATCATTGTACTAAGCTTTTTAAATTTTATGATCAGCAACGGGCTCAGCACACTTGCATTACAGTACAAAATATCAGCAGGGCTTGGCGCTATCATCGGCGCCATCTTTCCATTATGGCTGGTGGTCATTGGGCTTTTTATGTCAAGAGGGAAAATGCCGGTAATGGCAATCGTTGGTTTGTTGCTTGGTTTTGGTGGCGTATGCGTAATTTTTTATGATCACCTGGATGAATTTTTTGACCCGCAATTCCGTTGGGGTATTTTACTTTCAGTAATTGCTACATGGACTTGGGCAATTGCAACTCTTTATACCAAAAAGCAAGCTGTTCGATTCAATCCTTATTTCGGTCTTGGCCTTCAAATGGTCATTAGCGGAATTGTGTTATATAGTTTTTCAGCAGCAACCGGCAAGGCTGTTGCACTTACCGCAATTCCATGGCAATCATGGACTGCTATTGCATATCTTGTCATCTTCGGTTCACTGATCGCTTTTGTTTGTTATTTGTATGCGCTGCAAAATTTACCAACCGAACAAGCTTCTGTATATGCTTACATCAATCCGATGGTTGCAGTTATACTCGGTTCTATGATATTCGATGAAAAGCTTACTATCTATCTCGCCATTGGTGGTCTTGTCACTTTGCTGGGAGTTTTCCTTGTAAATAAAGCATATAAGATTACAAGTACTGAACAACCAGAAACGGAAGGAGTGTAACCCCCTATCCCTAAAGGGGTGACTTAGAATTAAGCATTTATTATTTGTATGGAATTATTCTAATGTCGAAATGGAAGTCTGGGGATGAGATCAGCTGCATTGCTACTATTTGACTTCTGTTGCGTCGCACTCTTGTACTGTACCAAGTCTATTCAGCTATTTTCGTCACTTGTCGTATGAACTCTTCATACACATCTCTCCATCCACGGAACATTGGATATGTCCCTAAAAAATTATTATGCCAGATCGTAATAAATGTGCCATTAACATCTTTAATGACATTATAGTAATGCATCATTTCTTCATAAGCTCTTTGCGGTAAATATTTTTGTTCGAAAAACGAATTGGCTTCCATAAAACAGAAGGGTTGAAGCAAAAGATTTGTTTGTTCTTCTTTTTGCAAGTCATACCAGTAAAATGTAGAAGCAACCGATGCACGAAAGCCATTGATACTGCCATATCCCATTGAATGATCATCTGTGATACCTGCAGCAATTAATCTGCGAAAAGTTTTTGGCAAAGTAAATCGAATATAATGCTGTCGTGAAGCAGTTATTTTTTTACCAGTTGCTGACTCAAGAGTTTCAATTTCGCTTCCCAGCAAATTTTTATTATCACCGCTTGCCCACGATGGATGAATTCCAATAGAATATTTTTCCGCATGCTGCTTTATTAATTGCTGCATGACCGGATGAGAGGGGGGAATATTCTTATCATACTTTCCTTTCTCAGTTGCTACATGAAAAAAATACAGTGGCTTTAAATTATTTCTTTCATGCAGTTTATCCATCCATTCATACGCATCATAAGGATCATTTGTTTTTCCGCGAAGCACTTTCACCCTTTTATTTACAATTGCCCATTCACCTTTCACTAAGGATTTGGCAAGTCCTCCCGCTATTTTTGACAATTCTTTATTCTTAAATGCAAATGCCTCATCGATATCGTAAGTAGGTTGAAAGTTGAAGGTTGAAGATTGAAGGTTTAGAGTTGGAAATTTCTTCTTTAATATTTTTTTGAAATCTTCGATCCAGGTATTTATCAAAGGAATATTTAAAAACCCTTCTTTGAAAGCAAGTGAATTTTCATGAGCATACCTTCCATACATATCTTTTTTATGAGGAAGGTATTCTTCATAACGACTGAGTAAATAAAAAGCAGCAGAGAAGATGTCAAACGGATAATCTCCTTCAGATTTAAAAAATGCCGGAAAGTCGTTTAGCTTGAAGCAAGAGATTTTTTGTTTCCTGATCGAATCTTCAAATAGTAATGGATAATTAACGATCAATAATTCATCCTTTGAAACAGGCTCATAACCATAGTTGATCTTTGGGCCATTATAAGAATTGAAAAAAACCTCATCCGTAGTCAGTTGAAAGGGTTCCCCTGTAATTTCTTTCCCGATAAAATCAGCTACATATTTGAGGCGGGGAGTAATCCTATTTGCGTAAATAATCACGCAATGAAGATAATTATCTGTTTCCGTATTTTTCTTGCCACATTTGATTGAAAGATTTTTTAGGAAACTCCATCTCGCTTCTGTGTTCCTTCCATCCTTTTAATAAAGTATTTACCACCCAATTTTTTTATTGTTCTGTTTCCCATATTCATCAGGCTGCGTTTGAGCATTGCCTGTTTCCATAATTTCCATCCTGTACGTTCTGCAAAACTGCTGTCACCTTCATCAACAGCTTCATGCCTGTTTTCTAATAACAATTCGTGCAAATTAATTTTCACAGCACATACTTCAGTACAATTGCCGCAAAGTGAAGACGCATAACTCAGGTGTTTCCATTCCTTCATTCCATTCAAATGCGGAGTTATCACAGAGCCAATTGGCCCACTGTAGGTGGCTTCATAACTGTGACCACCAATATTTTTATAAACAGGACATGCATTCAAACAAGCGCCACATCGAATACAGTACAGGCTCTCTCTTGATTTTTCGTTTGCAAGAATATTTGTTCTCCCGTTGTCAAGCAGTATCACATACATTTCGTCAGGCCCATCAGTTTCATTTTCCTGCTTCGGGCCGGTTACTATTGTACTATATACAGTTATTTTTTGACCTGTTCCGTATGTTGCCAATAACGGCCAGAACAAAGCAAGATCATTCATTGATCGAATAACTTTTTCTATACCTGCCACCACGATATGAGTCTTCGGCATCGAACAACTTAATCTTGCATTACCTTCATTTTCTGTGATCGCAATTCCACCGATGTCAGCAATAATAAAATTGGCGCCGGTTATTCCTACTTCGGCTTCAACATATTTTTTTCGCAATACATCTCTTGCAACTAGTGTAAGTTGTTCAGGTGTCAGCTTGGGATCGGTTCCTAATTTTTCTGCAAATAGTTTTGCCACATCTTCCTTACTCTTATGCATAGCTGGAGTAACGATATGATAAGGCGGTTCACCATCCAACTGCTGAATATATTCGCCCAGGTCTGTTTCTACACTTTCAATTCCCTGTGCTTCCAGGAATTTATTCAAATGAATTTCTTCGGTGACCATGCTCTTACTCTTCACCAATGTTTTGCAATTTTTCTCCGCACAAATTTTTCCAATTTCTTCCAATGCCTGCTTTGCATCTTCTGCCCAAATTACTTTTGCACCACGCTTAGTGATCTTTGCCTCGAAACTCTCCAGCATTTTATCAAGATTTTCGATCGCCTTCCATTTTAAATTTTTCGCTTTCTCCCTTGCAAGATTCACATTGATGAATTGTTCTTTTCCTTTTGGCACCACCGCATTATACTTGCCGATATTAAAATTGATCTTGCGACGATGTTCTCTATCAGCAGTTTTATCAGCGCTTTTTGCAATAAATGATTGTGAGTGTTCGGACATGTTTACAAATATAAACTGAGTTTATCTTCCTTTCTCAAAATTCCTTTTTATCCATACCACTGCCTTTTTTACATAATACTCTTCATCATTCTCCAGCATCTTTACCCTTTTTATTATTTCAGGATGTAACGACTTGTCTTTTGTAAAGACTTCTAAGATGACCAATGATAATCGTCTTTCCCACAGGTTTTTTGATTTTATGAGCTTTGCAGATAGCTCAAAAATCTGATCCTGAATTTTTTTAGCGACAGGTTTCAAACTTTGCATTCCCAGTGTATCACACACCGCCCAGTCGGAAATGTCTTTGGAAAAACCAGCAACCAACTTTAAGGAAAGCAGCGGATCTTTTTTACAAATTACATTAAGCAGTTTTGCAGCAAGCAACTTTTCTTCAAATGCTCCTGAATGCCATAATTCTTTTGCCAGCTCGAATCCACCTTCCTTATATTTCTTTGCCAATAAATTCAACACCGGCGTTCTGACACCGTAAATCTTTTCAGCATTTGGCACAAATTTCATCGCCGCCGCTTTTACTTCAGGAGTTGAATGGTCTTTTAATTCTTTTTGAATTTGTTTTAATAAAGCGGACATCAGCGTATACTGTTTTTGATTTTATATTTTTCACGAAGTGTATCGCCTCTTTTCTTTAATTCTTGTTGATACTGCCATGATGAGTAATAAACTGACCCGTACATCTTCTCATATTTTTCTAACAGATCAGGATAATTATTTCTTAGAAATCTATAGACTAATTGCTTGCTATCTCGTTCATCATTTCCAAAAAGAGTCAGGCCAGCTATTAAAATATAATTTGCACCATATTGTTTTGCAGCGGCTACGATCTTTTCGATCTCCTCTTCTGTATCAGAGATATAAGGTAATAATGGCATTGCATTTACTCCACATAAAAAACCATTGTCGCTGAAAAGTTTTAATGTTCCCAATCTTTTTTGAGGAGACGGAGCACCTGGTTCAATTTGTTTTGCCAGTTTTTCATCAAGTGTAGAAAAAGAAAATGAAACGATAACTCCGCGACCAGGATTTTGTTTCAGATCTTCGGGCAGAATTGCATTTGCATCAATTTGCTTTAACAGGTCAAGATCTTTTTTTATCAACTCCGACTTTGTAGAAATAAAAACAGGAAATCTGTGCTTAAGGATCACCTGCAACAATTCTCTTGTTAAACCAATTTCCTCTTCCACCTGCATATAGGCATCAGTAGCTGAGCCGACCGCAATAAAGCCGAATTTATTTTTCTTAGCACGATTTGCAAGCTGTTTATCAAGAATTGTAGCAGCATCTTTTTTTATTACAATTTTTTCCGCAAGATTTTCTCCGTACTTGCTGCCTTGTACATAACAATAAGTACAATTGAATCCACAGCCTTCGTAAGGATTGATAGAATAATCATCAAGGAACCAGCTATCCCTTTTCTTATGTTTATTGAGAATTGATTTTACCTCTTTATAAACTATCATTTTGTCGCTGCCTGATAATATTCTTTGGCTGCTTTTTCCAAAGCATCATAAAATTCCTGCCCATATTTTCTGATCAGCGGTTCCTTTAAAAATTCAAATGTGCGGACCTTTAATTTTTCTCCCAAAGCACAACCGGAGCTGCAGAGTTTTTCTCTAGGTTCATAGTTGATTCTTTCGTAATCGCCATACTTCCCTTTTTTTACAGTGATGGGGTACAGGTGACAACTGATCGGTTTTTTCCATGGAATAATTCCATCATAGTACGCCTGCTCAAAAGCACATTTTATCATTCCGCTTTTTTCCCTGATTGCATATACGCATATCTCGTTATCACTTGCAAGGGTTGGTGTTACCCAGCCGAATTCCCGGTCGTAAACATATTTTCCTTTACGTTCAATCTCTTTTATCGAAGCTTTAGTAAGATAAGGCTTTACCTTCTCATACATTTCGTTAATGATCTCCAATTCCTCATCGTCAAGTGGCGCACCGGCATCACCGTCTTCGCAGCAACCGCCTTTACATTTGGACAGGTCACAAACGAATTGCGTTTCCACTACGTCATCACTGATCTGCTTATTATCAATTATTATCACTTCGCTATTTTTTGCAAATATATTTAAGAATTCCCGTCTTCTTTCCTGAGAAGATCTTAGCCGGCCAAGTTTATTTCCATTTCAAAGTATTGATCATGTATTGGAGATCTTTTTTCAAAAAATCATTTACAATGGAAAGAGAATCTTCATTTGGCGTGGCATCAAAATATAATGCGCCACGTAAAAAATGTTTTACCGAATCAGTGAGAAAAAACTGGTTAGCAGTTGCTGTTTCTCCTTCCAGTGTAAAATAAATTCCGTCAACATTATTGGGAGTACGAAATGGCCTGGGTTCTATGGAAGATGCTTTTTGAACATGTTGTTTGTAACTCATTGTAAACGCATCATTGATCAATGAATCAAATTTATTTTTCCCGATCTCTTTATAGCTCACAAAAACTCTTCCATGAAATTGTGGAAAATCGATATTGATCCACCAATCGTTTTCAGGTTTATTGTCAAAAAAAGTACTATCCTTAATTACATTGGCATAAACAGGATATTCAAACGAATAAGGATAACCAGGCTGATCAAAGAGTCTATATTGTTTTTCTGGAAAATCAATTTTATAATATCCTCTTTTTTTGTCAACTGTATAATTGGTGTTGCAGGATAAAATTGAAGCAAAGAATACTGCTGTAAGAAAGAAATAAGAAATAGTTTTCATTAATCAAGACTGCGTTTAATAGTGACTTTAATTTCCATGATCCTGTTTTTATATGCTTCCAATACTGTAAATTCAAAATCGCCGGTGGTAACAATAGAGTTGGTTGTAGGAAATTCTCCTGACAACTCCAACACAAGCCCCGCCATTGATTCACTTTCACCCTTCACCGGATCAAACGTATCCTTCGAGATCTTCATTGCTTTGCAAGCATCATTTATAGTTGTTTTGCCTTCAAATATGAAAGTACTCTCATCTATTTTTCTGATATTACCTTCTTCTTCATCAAACTCATCTTTTATTTCCCCTATGATCTCTTCAAGAATATCTTCCATTGTTATAATGCCGCTTGTGCCGCCAAATTCATCAACCACAACAGCAAAATGAATTCGTTTGCTTTGAAAATCTTTGAGAAGATCCTCGATCAATTTAGTTTCGGGAACAAAAAAAGGTTGTCGAAGTAAAACATGCCAGTCAAAATCTTCCGGCTGTTGCAAATGTGCCTGCAGGTCTTTTGTATTCAGAACACCAACCACTTCATCAAGACTTGTTTTATAAACAGGCAACCTGGAATAATGAAGCTCTTCCACTCTTTTAAACAGATCGTGCAAAGGAGTATTGTATTCGATACCACTTACATCAAGGCGTGTACGCATTACTTGCTTAACAGAAATGTTCCCGAATTTGACAATCCCTTTTAAAATGTTTTTTTCTTCAAGTGAAGTTTCTTCATCAGTAGTAATATCAATTGCTTCATCTAACTCCTTCAAACTGGCGGTGAGACTTTTTGTGGCGCCAAGTCTTCTGCCGATCACATCCGCAATTGCCACCATTCTTCGGCTTATGCGTACCAATAAAAGATGAATTCCTTCAATAACATAAGAACAATCATAAGCAACCCGCAGATTATTCTGTGTAGCCCAAACCTTTGGCAAAATGCGGCAAAAAAATACGAGGATAAATGTGATCATTAAAACCTTGATCAATAATTCGGCGATATAAGCAAATGAACCTAACCTGACCAGTGCACTACCCAAATGAAACAATTCATTAATAAGAAAATTAGAAAGTACTATAATACATATATTAAAAAAAGTACCCGCTATCAGTAATGAAGTATAAACTTCTTTAGGTTCATCGAGAAGATCAACAATACGGCGTGCAGATGAATGCTGTTTTGTTTTCAGCATATTAATGTCCTTATTATGCAAAGAGAACAAGGCTACTTCACCAGCTGCAATAAAAAATGAAAGTGTCATCAATCCAAATAATAAAGCTCCAAGAATAATTGTTCCATCAGCTTTAACAGCAATAAAAGTGAATAGAAGATTATCAGAAAAAGATGTAATGACCGAGTGATAATCCAAAGCAAGAGTTTTTGGTGATTAATCATAGCCACGCAGGCAGGTGTCAACCTGCCTGCGGATATTGTTACAAAAGTAAAGTTTTCAGTTAGATTAATTAATAGGGTAAATCCTGCGAAACATCGCCTTCAGCAGGAGGAGCATCATGGCTACCTAAATTTTCACTGTGAGTGCTATCAGTATGTGTGGTGCCATCTGTTCTTTTATCCAGCATTATAAGGTTATCGCCAACTACTTCGGTTGCAAACTTGCGATGTCCTTCTTTATCGTCCCAGTTACGGGTTCGTAAACGACCCTCAATATAAACTAAGCTTCCTTTGTGAAGATACTTCTGCGCCAATTCAGCAAGTCCTCTCCATAAAACAACGGTATGCCATTCTGTTTGCGATACCAGCTTACCTCCACGGTCTTTAAAAGTTTCAGTTGTTGCGAGTGGAAATTTTGCTACGGCGATATTGCCTTCCAATACTTGCACGTCGGGATCTTTTCCAAGATTGCCAATAAGCATGACCCTGTTTACGCCTCTCATAGTGATAATTTTTCGTTTTAAAATTCTTCTCTAGAGTTCAATGCTCTTTAAAATTAATTTTTTTTATTGGTAAATCTGAAATTTTTTATCGGTGATCAGGAGTCCTTCTTTTCAAAATATGCATTGATTAACCTGGGAAAAGCGTGGCGTAACAGTTGTTTTAAAGAAATCGGTTTAAACCCCCGTAAAACAAATTCATTTTTAATAGCTATTTTAATAAACCGGCCCATGATCTTTTGATGTGATAATTGTTGTGAATAAAGGGGAGAAATTGACACAACTTTATAAGAAGATTTTTTAAGAATTTTTTCTTTCTCTGCTCTTGCTAAAAGTCTTTTTGCAGAAACATCAGTATTGGTTTCGATCAAAACAAACTCGTGGAGATTTTTCCAGATATCATTGCGAATCCTCTTATGTATGTAGATCTTATCATTGTACCCGATCACAAGATAATTAAACCAACGTGTTGTTATTTTTATCTTTTTCTCTTTTACGGGAAGTTTATTGACAAGACCCTTTTTGTAAGCGAAACAATGATCCTTCAAAACGCAATTAGGACAAAGTGGATTTTGCGGTTTGCAAATGACGGCGCCAAAATCCATCAATGCCTGGTTATAAATACCAGGTCGCTTCTTATCCAATAATTCGGAAGCCAATTGTGAAAAGATCTTTTTCCCTTCTGTACTATCGATTGGCTTTTTGATACCAAAAACTCTTGACAGCACACGAAAAACATTTCCGTCAACAACAGCATATGGAAGATCGTATGCAAAGGAAGCGATCGCTGATGCTGTATAATTCCCAATCCCTTTCAAAGAAAGAATGTCTTCAAATGTGTCCGGGAACTTTCCATTTAATTTTTTTGAAATGAACCTTGCTGTCTCAATCAAATTTTTACAGCGGCTATAATAACCCAACCCCTCCCACAGCTTGTAGATCTTTTCATCTTTTGCGGCAGCAAGTTTATTTATATCAGGAAAAGCAATAATAAATTTTTCATAGTACTTCAACCCTTGTTCCACCCTTGTTTGTTGAAGTATGATCTCACTTAACCATATTTTGTAAGGGTCTTTTTCTCCCTTCCAGGGCATTTTCCGGGTGTTCAAATGGCTGTTCCATCGCAGTAATAAAACCGGAAATGTTGATAAAAGTTCTTTATTAAAAGTCATTGATTAAAAAAAAATTGCCTATCCCTTTGACAATCACCATATTTTGTCCTACATTAGAGCAAATTAACTGCTAAAATTTTAATAAATGAGAAAAGCTGACCTCGTAAACAAGATATCTGAAAAAACAGGTATTCCCAAAGTGGATGTACTTGTTACTCTTGAAACTATGTTCAAGGAGGTGAAGGATACTCTCGCCGGAGGAGAAAATATTTATGTTCGCGGCTTTGGCAGTTTCATAACTAAAAAAAGAGCTGCGAAAATTGGAAGGAACATCAAGAAGAACATCGCAGTACATATTCCCGAACATTATATCCCCGCTTTTAAACCTGCAAAAGAATTTGTTGCAGAAGTTAAAAAACTGGTGACCGTAAAACCTGATGATGGACCCGGTGAAGATTCGGATAGTTGATCTCGTCTAATTTCTTTTTTATCAGGGACATTCTCGTCTCGTTCTGTTAACTTGCAGCCCTAAATTTTATTAGTGAATAAAGCACAGTGGATCACTATTGGCATTGGTATATTAATAGTTTCGGCATTGTTCTTTTTTGGAAGAACAGGTCCTTATAAAAATGGAATAGCAAAAAATTTTCAAGCTTCTCCTCAAAGTGAGTTAACAGCAGATTCCATTTTATTTCATGCAAAAGAAATATTGACTCCTGCTCAAATACAGTGGATGAATGACCTTGAACAATCTGTGATCAGGGGTGATGTAAAAAAACAAAAGCTTGATGTGTTTCATCAATTAGCACATTTCTGGAAAGATTCGGCCAGGATCTTTGAACCTTATGCATGGTACGAGGCAGAAGCTGCAAGATTGGAAAATTCAGAAAAATCACTCACCTTTGCTGCCCATTTGATTTTAGAGAACCTGAGGAATGAAGAAAGTGATCAGCTAAAAAGATGGAAAGCGTTACAGGCAAAAGACCTGTTTGAAAGATCTTTGAGAATTAATGATAAAAACGACTCAACAATTGTTGGGTTAGGTGCCTGTTATATCTTCGGAAATATTGCCGACAATCCTATGGAAGGGATACTAAAAGTGAGGCAAGTCGTTGAAAAAGACAGCACTAATGTATTTGCTCAAATGGTACTTGGCCATGGCTCACTGATGTCAGGACAATACGATAGAGCGATCGATCGTTTTGAAAAAGTTCTGGCCCTGCAACCTGCGAATCTTGAAGCTATCTTACTAATGGCTGAGGTTTTTGAAAGGAAAGAAGATAAGGCCAATGCAATTAAATGGTATTCCAAAGCACTGCCGTTAGCTCCAAACCCAGCTATGAGATCTGCCCTGGAAAAACGTATTAACGAGTTAAAGAAATAACCTTATTAATAAATTAATTAAAAAAAATTCTGAAGTATGCCTTCTGGTAAAAAAAGAAAGCGCCATAAAATGGCCACGCATAAGCGTAAAAAGAGACTGAGAAAGAATCGTCATAAGAAAAAGAATAAATAAGTATGTAAAGTTTATAAAGCAGTTAGGTGCCTTATCAAAGGCGATCTCTATACTTATAAACTTTATATACATTCTTTCTTTGTCTACTGGTTGCTGCCGTTTCGGATCATTTTTCCCGTCAAATTGCTCCCTAATCACCCATCCAACCATTAAACGGATCTATCACGGTTTAAAAAGAACCAGTAATTATTTACCGGCAAATGGCAGAGTAAACGCCATAAAAGTTTTGAACAAAGAACTGATCATAAATGCTGCTCCGCAGGGTGTTGAAATTGCCCTGCTTGAGGATAAAAAACTTGTAGAGCTTCATAACGAAAAAAGCGATGCTCGTTTTGCTGTCGGCGATTTATACTTAGGAAAAGTAAAAAAGCTTATCCCCGGTCTAAATGCCGCTTTTGTGGATGTTGGTTTTGAAAAAGATGCTTTCCTTCACTACACCGATCTTAGTCCATACGCAAAATCTCTTTTGAAGTTTACTCAATACTCTATCAACCAAAAAGAGGTTTTTGATTTTGGAGGTTTCGAAAACGAACCTGAAATAATTAAAACGGGAAAAATAAATGAAGTGCTTGGTGGCAAGCCAAACATTCTCGTTCAAATTTTAAAGGAACCGATTGCAGCAAAAGGTCCAAGGCTAAGTTGCGAGATCTCTTTGCCTGGCCGCTTTGTTGTTATTACGCCCTTTAATAATATCGTTGCAGTATCAAGAAAGATTCATTCTTCGGAAGAAAGAAAACGCTTACAAAAAATAGTGGAAGCGATCAAGCCAAAGAATTTTGGCGTTATCGTAAGAACCGCTGCCGAGGGAAAGAAAACAGCCGAGCTCCATGAAGATCTTACGGAGCTGGTAGAAACATGGAAAAATATCCAAACAAATCTTAGAAGCGCTGTTGCTCCTGCGAAAATTTTAAGTGAACAAACGAAAACTACCAGCATTCTTCGTGACTTATTAAATGAAGATTTCAATAAGATCGTTGTTAATGATCGCAACATTTTCCAGGATGCAAGAACTTATATTCAACGCATCGCTCCAGAAAAAGCAGATATTGTTTCATTTTATCAGAATGGTTCACCCATTTTTGATTCGTTTGGAATTACAAAACAGGTGAAGGCTTCATTTGGTAAAACGGTGAACCTTAACAGCGGTGCCTATCTTATAATCGAACATACTGAAGCATTACATGTAATTGATGTAAACAGCGGCTATAAAAGTGTAAGCAATAACCAGGAACAAAATGCTCTCGAAACAAACCTCGAAGCTGCAGATGAAATAGCAAGACAATTAAGATTAAGAGATATTGGAGGAATAATAGTTGTTGATTTTATTGACATGAAACTTCCTGAGAATAAAAAGAAGCTCATGGAAGCAATGGAAAAATTCATGTTGCCTGACAGAGCTAAACATGCGGTACTTCCAATTTCGAAATTTGGATTAATGCAGATCACCCGCCAGCGGATGAAACCTGAGATGAATATTAATACCCAGGAAGTTTGTCCAAGCTGCAGCGGAACAGGTAAAATTTCTTCAACTATCATTCTTGAGGATGAGATCGAAAAGAATTTAAACTACTTATTTACTCACCAGCATAATAATCTTACCATCGTTGTTAACCCGATTATTTATGCATACCTCACAAAAGGTTGGCTTTGGTCAAAGTTTTCAAAATGGAAAAGAAAATACAGAAAGAGGATCAAACTTCGGGCTGATACTAATTATCATCTTATTGAATTCAAGTTTTATGATAAGAATGATGATGAGATAAAGCTTTAGTAAATCAATACTTATTTTAAGGGATAGAAAGGGCTGTCTTTCGACAGTCTTTATTGTTTTATAAATAGCCTCTCATA
>JBIOVR010000322.1:0-16671 GCA_044867875.1 Chitinophagaceae bacterium | reverse complement strand
ATTTTTGGTGGAGCAAAAAAAATAATCATCTCAAAGAATTTTAAAGGCGGTGATCTCGTAAATATATTCGGAGGTACAGAACTAGATCTTTCGCAGGCCGATTTTACTGGCATGGCTGCTATTGAACTCACTACAATTTTTGGTGGCACTAAACTTCTTGTTCCTTCAAACTGGTCGGTAAAATCTGAAGCTGTTACCATCTTTGGTGGCATCGAAGACAAAAGAAGAATGCAACAAATTACTGAAGCTTCGGAAAAGATTTTATTGATCAGGGGCACCGTGATCTTTGGTGGCATCGAAATAAAAAGTTTTTAATCATAAACCATAACCTTACTGATATGAGCTGGTATCTTGCTAAAATCGTATATCGAATAATTTGTGGCGATGGTGATCATACTGCGCAGTTTGATGAACAACTCCGCCTGATCTATGCCACAACTAAAGAAGATGCGTTTATTAAAGCGCAGCAAACAGGTAAAAAAGAAGAAGAGAAGTTTTATAACTTGAAACATGAATTGGTACAATGGCAATTCATCAATGTTAGTGAGCTTTATAAGATCGGGGAAATGATCGATGGTGCAGAGCTTTATTCACGCATTGAAGAAAAAGACGATGGTGACCAGTATACTGAGGTGATAAATAAAAAAGCACAGGGCATTCTTCATTCAGACACACATGAACTCTTGCAATTGGTATAAATAAACATGGCAACTTCTCCATTTTCTGTAACAAGATTCAGGATCATCTTCAGTGTTTGCTGGTTAATAATATTTATTGATCATGTGATACTGCTGCGCTGGTTTGGATTAAGCTGGACAACGGCTTTGGTTGATGGTGCCATAAATGATGCGTTGTTGATACTTGCATGTTTCCTTGTGATCATGATGCTTCATTATTATTTACCGCAAAAAGAAAAGTATTTTCATCTTCTCACCTGGTGTTTTTTGATCACTGTCATTGTTATTTTAATAACAAAAGTTATTTTAAAGAACATTTATGTATCAAATGAAGAATACATAGTTTTTTTCAACCGCTCTATATGGGTCCGCAGTAGTCTGGATTTTCTTTTGCTTGGATGTACCATTCTTATCAGCGTCATTTGGTACAACTGGCAGGAACAAACTGAACAGGAAACAAGAAAACAGGATGCTGAAAAGTTATCAAAGGAAGCTGAACTTTTTAAACTGCGCCAGCAGCTTCAACCTCATTTTCTTTTTAATAGTTTAAATAGCATTAATGCGCTGATCGGTTCAAGACCACAGGAAGCAAGAAAAATGGTACAACAGCTTTCTGACTTTTTAAGAGGAACTATAAAAAAAGAAGAACACCAGTGGGTAACTTTAAAAGAAGAACTTCAATACCTGCAACTCTACCTGGATATTGAGAAAGTAAGATTTGGCCACCGGCTTGCAACAAGTATTGAATATGATGAATCTCTTGATGAATTAAAATTACCTGCATTGCTATTACAACCTATCATGGAAAATGCGATCAAATTTGGATTGTATGATACGATTGATGAGATTGAGATCCGTTTAAAAGCAGTGAAAGAAGAAAATAATTTAGTAATAACCGTTACCAATCCTTTTGATCCTGAAACTTCAACGCCGAGACAAGGAACAGGTTTTGGTTTACAATCGGTACACAGAAGATTATACTTATTATTTGCACGAAACGATTTGGTAAGCACTGAAGCAAAAGAAAATATCTTTACAACAACAATTAAAATTCCTCAGGCATGAGCAGCAAAGTGATCATAATAGATGATGAGCCACTGGCAAGAAGCATTGTAATAGAATATATACAACACTTCCCTGATCTTGTAGTTTCTCAAGTATGCAGTAATGGGTTTGAAGGATTAAAAGCCATTCAGCAATACAAGCCGGACCTCATCATTCTTGACATTCAAATGCCAAAGATCAATGGCTTTGAAATGCTGGAGCTTATCGAAAATCGTCCTGCTGTGATCTTTGCCACAGCATTTGATGAATATGCCATTAAAGCATTCGAAGCACATGCTATTGATTATTTATTAAAACCATTTAACCAGGATCGCTTTGAAAAAGCAATTAAGAAATGGAGAGAACAAAAAAATAATTCGACTGCCGAAAAGCAAACCAAACAATTATTGGATGATGTTTCACTAACTGCACCACAGAGTGAAAGGATAGTAATAAAAGATGGTAGCAAGATCAAAATAATACCTATCCAGGATGTACACTATCTTGAAGCCGCTGATGATTTTGTAAAAGTGTTTACCAAAGAAGGTTATTTTTTAAAGAATAAAACAATGAGTCATTTCGAGCAGGTATTAGATCCTTCGCAATTTGTACGTTCACATCGTTCTTATATTGTAAATCTTCAACAGATCACAAGAATTGATCCTTATGAAAAAGACAATCATATTGCAATTCTTCGCTCTGGTGCAAAAGTTCCTGTAAGCAGAAATGGCTATCCAAAATTAAAAGCGATCCTGGGTCTGTAAAATAACCGATATGGCTTTAGATCAATTTTCTCTCAATCCTTTGATCACTATATTACCTGTTCCGTTCTTATCACATGGATAAGCAAAATCCTTTTGCCATCTTTTGGTGTCATTGATCGTTGCATAAAATTCATCAAGATATCTTGTAATGGACTTAATATATTTTGCGTCGAGTAAACTGCACTTGGTAAATAAATTATAAATATCCTTTTTTAATCTATTGTACAGGGCGATCGGTTTCTCAAATGCTTTCAGGTCCGTCATGCAATAGCCACGATAGCGACGTTCCTGCACAGATTTCATCAACAATTCTTCGGCCGGATGAGCATAAGGAGCATCTACAATTCCGGAATGATCAAAATCGTAAGGCACTGTAATTAATTGCGTGAAAGAATCTGTTTTCAGCAATTTTATATTTTGTAAATATTGCACGGACCAATCAGTATTGCCGATCAGGTATTGGAATACAGCCATTGTTAAAAAAGCATCTTGCTTTGTTTGCTCGGGTCTGAGTTTCTGCTCTACAATAATTGCTTTATTACGTGCCGCCATATGCTTTTCCTCTTCTATTAAAAATCCATAGAAAGGCGCTGCTTGTTTTTTACTTTTAATGTCATTGATCTCTATTCGGACTAGCCTTGCCCTGAAACTCTTTGGTGTAACTAAATTGTATACCTTATAAACAAGCCATTCACGAATAACATAATCATCACCGGAGCAAGGCATCACCAGTTTTAATTTTCTTTGGCCGCTGAATACCGGTGATAAACGATCAACATCTTTAGAAAAATTGATCAGCAAAGGCGGGTATTTGCAATTCTCTTTTAGCTTTCTGAAATGTCCTCTTGTTTTCATTTTCACCGATATGTTTACTTCGCTGCTGTCTTTATTTTTATAGGAGAGAGTAACTGGGTGATATGTTGGCGTTTCTCCCCTGTCATTTAGTAATTCCCGGGTATTGCCCTTTAATGTAATTGAAAGTATTTCGTCTGACTCAAAAAGATCCTTTTCAAAAGTTGGCTTATATGTCGGAGGATTATTTGTTTCTTTTCTTTCGCTAAAAGAAAAAATAAAAATGCTTACTATTAATATTGAAAATTTAACAACCATTGATTCAAATTGGTAAATGAATTACAAATACCGTTCCTTCTCCTTCTTTTGTTTCTACTTTCAATTCACCTCCATGTGCTTTCACAATATCATAACTCAAAGATAAACCCAAACCTGTTCCCTGGCCGGTTGGCTTTGTAGTAAAGAAAGGTTGAAATATTTTATCCAATATTTTTGGAGGAATACCATTGCCATTATCCTTAACCCTGATATCTATCTTACCATTAGATTTTTTTGTACTAACTGAGACAGTTGGTTCATATACGTCACCTATTTGCTTTTTCTTTTCTGTAACAGCATAAAATGCATTATTGATCAAATTCAGGATCACCCTCCCGATATCTTGTGAAACGATATTTAATTTTCCAATGCGGTTGTCAAAATCAGATTCAAACTTTGCATTGAAAGATTTGTCTTTGGCCCTTAATCCATGATAGGCCAATCTTAAATATTCATTAGCTAAAGCATTGATATCTGTTGGTTCTTTTTGTCCGCTGCTGTTTCTTGAGTGCTGTAGCATTCCTTTTACAATTGCATCGGCCCTTTTACCATGATGATTGATCTTCGCTGAATTGAATTCAATATCATTTGCAATTGCTTTCACTTCTTCCACATTCCCTTTCTCTGCTTCTGCTTTCAATTCTTTGAGGAGCTCTTCATTCACTTCGGAAAAGTTATTGACGAAGTTTAATGGATTTTGAATTTCATGTGCAATACCTGCCGTCAATTCCCCAAGCGAAGCCATTTTTTCTGATTGAATAAGCTGTTGCTGTGTTGCCTTCAGATCATTTAATGACTTATTTAATTCCTCAGTTCGTATTGAGACTTGTTTTTTCAATTCCTCATTCTGTGCCTTTAAAGCCGTCACAGGAAAACTTTCACCGGCGACGAGGTGAGCAGATGGTTCCGAGACATGTAAATGAATTGCATGCCACCGATCATTGTCCCATTGAAATACAGTTGATCGTCTTACGTAATAATTGTTTTCGATCCCATCCAAAGTATAATTTATTTCATAAGTGGCATGAACAATTCCAATATCATCCAGCACCTCGGATTGTATGTCTATAAAATGAAGTTTGGTTCCCGCAGGCAGTTGCTTACCAAATACTTTAAATATCTTTTCCCTGAATTCATTATAACTATTAAAGATCTCATGTTTACCTGTTCCAAATCCTTTAATACTATCCGACATTATATCCCGCAAATCGGTTTCCGGATTTGTTGTCTGGCCCAGAATAGCAGAAACTAATCTGTGGAAAGTTTCCAATAACAATTCAGATTTGCTCTTTTTTGCCATCAGGCTTATTTGAACGCAAGGTCAAAAAATATTAGCCGCCCGGAAGAGAAATTAACAAACCCAGATCCTTTTTCTTCTTTTAATTGTCACTTCCAACTTGATCTACCGAACTAATCAAAATGGTCTTGCCCTTTTTGGAAATGAAGGTGTCGGCACCTGTTTTGGCGGATTACTTTTTAATTGCTGCATTATAATTTCAATTGCTTTTTCCAATTGCGGATCATGTCCGGCAATTACTTCGGAAGGCCATTGCTCAACTTCCACATCGGGTGGTGTACCAACATTCTCAATACCAAAACCTTTTTCATCATAGAAAGCAAGGTTAGGAGCAGTAACACTTCCTCCATCTATAAATTCAGGAAAACCTAAAATTCCAACAAGCCCACCCCAGGTTGTTTTGCCTACAAGGGTACCCAACTTAGCTTGTCTAAAAAGAAAAGGCAGATAATCTCCACCAGAACCTGCCGTTTCATCTACCAACATTACTTTGGGTCCTTGTATGGAAGCATTCGGTGCCTTTTGATCTTTTCCATACCGTAGTTTCCAATATGATTGAACTGGGCGTTTCAGTATATCAATATAATAATCGGCAAGCTGCCCACCGCCGTTAAATCTTTCATCTATTATAATAGCAGATTTATTCGCTTGTGGAAAGAAATAACGTTTGAAATACTCATGACCATCAGCCGCTGTATTGGGCACATACACATAAGCCACTTGTCCATTGGTAGCTTCATTTACTTTTTTAATATTGCCTTCTACCCAATCCCTGTTTCGCAAAGCACCTTCGTTAGCAACGGGCACCACTTTTACTATACGTTTATTTTGACCATCAGCATTGCTTGCTACTGTTAGCGTAACGATCTTTTCTGCTGTGTTCTCAAAATAGCTGTAAAAGTTTTTATCTGTAGTTACATTGTTACCATTCACTGCTAAAATATAATCACCTGTCTGCACATCAACGCCGGGCTCTGTAAGCGGTGAACGCAAGTCAGGATTCCAATTCAATCCACCATAGATCTTTTTTATGCGATAGCGATTATTGCTTACTTCATAATCTGCACCAAGTAATCCGCCCGGTACAAAATCCGGATTTGAACGTCTATCTCCAGTAGCAGTAAACCTGTGATGACCTACTGATAACTCGCTAAACATCCATGTCATGATGCGGTATAGATCATTATTACTTGCAACATCGGGCAACAGTGCTTCATATTTTTTCTTCATCGCTGGCCAGTTAGCGCCATGCATATTTGGATCATAGAAGTAATCACGATTTACACGCCATGCTTCGTTGAAAATATTTTTCCATTCTTCCTGCGGAGAAATTTTTACCTGTAATAAAGAAGTATTAAGTGCTGCATCTGGTCCAGGCTTTTGACCTGTTGCAACTATGCCCCACTTTCCTTTATTGACGAATAACATTTTCTCGCCTTTCGCTGCTATTATAAATCCTTCTGCAGGCATTATAGGCTCACCCTTTCTTTTTTTCAAACTATAATTGTAAAGCATACTCGGAGCCGCATCATGCGGTACTACAGATATATAATAGAGTTCCCCTTCTTTCGGCACTGCCAGTGAACGATATATTCCCCGGGAAAGTGGAAGAGGAACTATCCGGTTTTGAATACCGTCCCAGTCAATTTTCAAATTGATTTTACTTGAATCAGTTTTTGCTGAAGATTTTGCACTTGCTGTATCTTTTATTTCTTCCGTTTCATTTTCTTTGGCAAAAGGTGACAGCACGTTCTTTTGAAGTGTAACCAGGTAAATAGAATTGGTAGCTTCCATATCCTCGCTTGACTGATCAAACCAATTGACAACAGGGCCGGCATCTGTGCTGGCAAGCAAGTACAAATATTTTCCTGAAGGATCGAATGTTGGTTCAGTTACATTCGACATACCATCTGTGAGTGCATGAGATTTATTCTCAGAAACTGAGTAGATCCAGGCTCTTTCAAAATTTGTCTCGGTTATCGTTGTATAAGCAACATATTTACCATCAGTAGACCAACTTCCAAACATCTCTCTGAAAGGACCCGGAGTGTAATAAGTATCTTCTGCAATTTTTTGAATGTTGCTACTTGCTACATCAAGTAAGTATAATCTTCTTCCATTGTCAATAAAACAAAGTTTTTTTGCGTCAGGTGACCAGTAGATGGAAGAATAAAATCCTGAGCCGTTCAACGAAATCATTTTTACATCACCAGTTCCATCCTGGTTTTTAATATGCAACGTATATTCCCCTGATGCATCACTGAAATAAGCAATACTCTTTCCGTCTGGCGACCATGCCGGGGAAACTTCATGTACACCCGGTGTATTTGTGAGATTGAAGGCATCACCTTTTTGTGCTGGAATTGTAATAATATCTCCCCGATAATCAAAAACTACCCTGACACCTGAAGGAGAGAAATGTGCATTGCGAATGTATTGATCACCCTTTACAAATCTTGGCCGATAATCTAAAAGATCAGCAGCAATGCCAATCTTTAAGCGGGAAATTTTATTGTCCTGCATATTATATATGTGCAGGTAACCTGCCTGTGAAAAAATGATGTCTCCATTGTTGCTTCCTTCAAGGCTTGATACAGGAAAATCATCGAACTTACTTAGCTGGCTGACGGCTTTTGTTGAAGGATCATAACTGTATAAATTAAACTCACCATTTCTGTCGCTTCTGAAATAAACTTTGTTACCCTTCCAAACCGGTTTTGAGTCATTACTGCCACCAGTTGGTTTCGGGATCTCCACCACTTTATGACTCTTAATATCATAAAGCCAAATGCGGCTCGCAGTGCCGCCTCTGTAATTTTTCCATTGTTCAAATCTATCAGGTATCGTTGTGTAGGCAATGCTGTTTCCGTCTGGACTATATGATGCCCAAAAAGCATTAGGTATCTGAAGTTGTTCTTCAGCACCACTTGCTACATCTACTGTAAACAATTGGGCATAGCGATTTGTAAAACTATTTCGTTGCGATGCAAATAATATTTTTTTGCCATCGGGAGAAAAGTCACGAACAAGATCTCCGCCGGGATGCCATGTCAATCGTCGTGGAATACCACCGGCCGCGGGTACAATAAAAACATCAGTGTTACCATCGTATTGACCGGTAAAAGCGATCATGGTGCCATCAGGAGAAAACACAGGGGTCGATTCTGATCCTTCACTCGAAGTAATCCTGCGGGGATAAGAACCATCCCTGTTAGCCACCCACAGATCTTCTGCATAAATAAATGCAATACGATCTTTACTGATAGCCGGCTGCCAAAGCAACCTTGTGTCTGTACCATCAATTGCCCACGACTTATTTGTGGATAGTAATAAGAATGATGCTAAAAAAAACAAACAATAATGTTTCATACAATTTTTTTTAAACGATTATTTATTGATGTAAATAAATTTCGGTTTTTGAGCCCTGATCTTTCCCTATGATCTTGGGTGCAAATCTAAAGTTAAGGTTTACTATAACTATACAGGCAAATGAATAATAAACTCAGTTCCTTCACCTTCTTTTGTTTCAACTTTTAATTCTCCACCATGTGCTTTTACAATGTCATAACTTAAACTCAATCCCAACCCTGTTCCTTGCCCGGTTGGTTTAGTTGTAAAGAATGGTTGAAATATTTTATCCAACATTTTTTGCGAAATGCCATTGCCATTATCTTTCACTCTAATTTCAACGCTTCCATTTTGCTTTATGGTAGTTACTATAACAGTTGGTTCATATCCATCATCAATTTTCTTTTTCTTCTCATCGACAGCATAGAATGCATTATTTATCAGATTAAGAATAACTCTGCCTATATCCTGTGGCATTATATTGATCTTGCCAATCTTGCTGTCAAAATCAGTTTTTGTAGTTGCATTAAATGATTTGTCTTTTGCTCTTAATCCATGATAAGCTAATCTTAAATATTCCTCCGCTAATGCATTGATGTCTGTTGGTTCTTTTTGTCCACTGCTGCTTCTTGAATGCTGCAACATTCCTTTTACAATAGCATCAGCTCTTTTGCCGTGATGATTTATTTTTTCGGAATTGAATGTAATATCTTTTGCGATTGCTTTTACCTCATCCAGGTTACCCTTATCGGCTTCTGTAGCTAATTCTTTAAGCAGTTCATCATTCACTTCAGAAAAGTTATTGACGAAGTTCAACGGGTTTTGAATTTCATGTGCAATGCCGGCAGTTAATTCTCCAAGTGAAGCCATCTTTTCTGATTGAATAAGCTGTGCCTGGGTGGATCTTAAATTCGAAAGTGTATTTTCAAGAACTTTATTTGTTTTTTGTTTTTGCCGGTTATTCCTGAAAAGAATAAAAGCAATTATTAAAAAGAATCCAACTGCGGACCAAAGGGCAATCATCCTGGTTTTATTCTTATACCGTTCCTGTTCCTGTTCTATTTCCTGCTGGTGTTTTTGTTCACTCAACATTAGTAACTGTAATTGCTTGAATTTCGGAATGCCATATAAACTGTCTTTTATTGAAGTTGCAAGATCTTCATAATAAAATGCACTATCATATTTATGCATGCCCCGGTATAGTTTTACCAATAAATTACTTGATTCCAGCAATTTCGATTTTTGAAATGTTCTTTGGGCTTCATTAAAAGCATTAAGTGAATAATACAAACTCGAGTCATAAAGGTTAAGCTTTTCATACGCCTCTGCTATTTTCTGCTGGTTTGCAGCCATATTAATTGACTCGTTGGTACTCCTGGAATTTTGCAAGGCCACAAAATAAAAGTGCAAAGCCGAATCTATATTTCCTTTATGCATATATACATTACCAACACTCCTTGGAATTAAACTGTTCAGTTGAGGATGCCTGACATCGATATTTTGTCTTGCTGCTAATTTCAAATAATGCAATGCGGAATCAGGTATATCCAGAAAATCATAAGAGATACCCGTGTTTGCCAATATAAATACACTCGGGGGTGAGGCAGGTAAACGATCTTTAATTTTAATAGCAGATAAAAAATATTGCAACGCCTGCCTGTATTCATTTAATTCCATATAGATAGCCCCTATAAAGCCAAGGCTATTGGATTCTATTTCTTCATTTCTTAGTTCCCGACTAATTTCTAATGCCTGCAGTTGATATTGAAGCGCTTTAGGGTAATTACCTGTAAGCCGGTATGATTCACCAGCCAGGTTCAAAGAACCTACGATACCCCTATTATAATTAAGATCCCTTGCAAGCTGTAAAGCTTTTTCGGAATATTCCAGGCTTAGAACAGGCTTATAGAAATATAACTTATTAGCAATGTTCAGAATTAACTTTACCCGATTCGTATCACCTGGTGCTTTTTCCAGCAGTTTTATTAAACTATCTGTTTCCGTACTCTGACCCGGCAGTTTTGTTACTGAACTAAATAAAAAAAATAAAAATAAAATATTTTTCATTTATAATTGGTTAGGCAATTCAATAATAAATTCACTTCCTTCTCCCTCTTTTGTTTCCACTTTCAATTCACCGCCATGTGCTTTTACAATATCATAACTCAACGATAACCCTAATCCTGTTCCTTGTCCTGTGGGTTTTGTCGTAAAGAATGGTTGAAATATTTTATCCAATACTTTTTGCGGGATACCATTTCCATTGTCACTCACTTTTATTTCAACTTTATTATTCATCTTTTTTGTACTTATTGAAACTGTTGGCTCGTATCCATCACCAGCTTGTTTTTTCTTTTCATCCACAGCATAAAATGCATTGTTGATCAAATTAAGAATAACTCTTCCCATATCCTGTGGAATAATATTGACCGTACCGATGTTTTTGTCAAAATCTGTTTTCATCGTGGCATTAAATGATTTGTCTTTTGCACGAAGGCCATGATATGCCAATCTTAAATACTCATCTGCCAATGCATTAATATCCGTTGGTTCTTTTTGTCCGGTATTTGCTCTTGAATGTTGCAGCATTCCTTTTACTATCGCATCAGCTCTTTTGCCGTGATGATTTATTTTTTCTGAATTGAATGAAATATCTTTTGCGATCGCTTTTACTTCTTCCAGGTTTCCTTTATCTGCTTCTGCATTTAATTCTTTCAGCAACTCATCATTTACTTCTGAGAAATTATTCACGAAGTTCAACGGGTTTTGAATTTCATGGGCAATACCTGCAGTAAGTTCTCCCAACGAAGCCATCTTCTCTGATTGAATAAGTTGTTGCTGTGTTGTTTTTAATTCGTTATATGCTTTTTCAATTTCCTTTGCCTGTGCCAGTTCTTTTTGTTGCGTTCTTGCTCTTTCTCTTCGTATGATATAATATCGCTGGTACCTGAAAATTAAATAGCCTGTAATGACTGCCAACAAAGCATACAAAGTATAAGCCCACCACGTTTTCCACCAGGGAGGACTAATGATGATGCGAATACTCTTTTCAACCGATGCACCATCACCACTCACTGCTTTTACACGAAAAACATAAGTGCCAGGTGGCACATTAAAGAATGAAGCACGGTGGTCGCTGCCGATGTCGTGCCAGTTGTCATCATAGTTTTCCAGCATAAACAAATATTTCTCATCAGCCGGAGTAACATAATCAACAGCAAAAAAATCAAAAGAAAAAACATTTTGATTATACTTTAATTTCAGCTCATCGGTATTCCATATTGGTGCTGTTAATATTCCATTTTGTCCTACTACAATTTCCTTGTCATTCAGTTTTAATCCTGAGATATTCAGTTGTGGAGCTATGCTTGTGTCTTTGATCTCACCAGGATAAAACGAGTAATAGCCATTTTCAATTCCTAAATACAGTTTGCCATCCGGTGCTTTATAGTTATCGTTAAATATAAAATTGGTATAACGTACGCCATTCTCATCAGTAAATTTCTTCACCCGGTCCCGGGTTGCATTTATTTTTAAGATAGCTGAAGATGTAGATACCCACAGGTTTTGCTGGTTATCTTCTATAATGTTTATCACATCATGGATACTTACCGGGGATTGCTCGTTTGCAAAAATTATAAAATCGTCTTTTGATTTATCATAAAAATAAATACCATCCGTACCGCCTGCCCAAACTGTTCCTTTTGCATCTATACAAACGGATTTCATATAAGTATTAGAAATGTATTTCTGGAATTTTCCTGTTTTTGTATCCATTTTAATTACCCCGCCACCAGATGATATCCAGATATTATGATCTGCATCTTCGGCTATACAAAGCAGCTCACCAGGAAAAGGGGTGTTGGCTATATCTTCCGGCTGGTAGTTAATAAAATGCTCCGTACCTGTATCCATTCGGGAAATACCCGAATCAGAAGTGATCCATAAGTTTTTATTATGATCGAGGAACAGGTAATCTATATTGTTGCCGGCAATACTGCCCGGGTTTTTAGGATCATGCTTATAATGAACAAATTTTCCTGTTGCAGGATCAAATTTGTCAAGCCCTCCCCTTGTACCTAACCAGAGGTTGCCGCTTGCATCTGCACGCATTGAACTGACACTACCAGCAGTAATGGTATTACTATTTTGAGGGTCATTGACAAATAGTTTTTCCTTTTTGCCGGTAAGGTCCTGGCGCAACAGCCCTTTATCTGTAGCTACCCAAAGTATATTGTCTTTTGCTTCGTAGTGAAAAGAGTTAGCTCCCTTATCACCAATAGAATAAAAAGGTATAAATGTTTTATCATAATTAAGGTAATAAACTGCCCGATTATCCATGACCCAAAACAATCCATCCTTTGAAGTGATCGCCCTTGCAGGGTAGGCTAGTGTAAATCCGTTGCTTGTATCTTTTTTCGATGAAACCAACTTGTTATTTTTATAAATAGCTCCAAAATGCATTGACGTTTTATTATCGGAATCATACCTGATCAACCCTCCACCATTTATTCCCAACCATAAAGCACCGGAAGAATCTCCTGTAACAAATCGAATCATTGTATGGGTATTTTTCGTTAGTGGGGTTTGTCCTAACGGGCCATTATCAAAAGGATCAGGATAATAGCGGGAAAATTTATTACTCTTTCTATCTAAATTATACAGACCTGAATCGGTACCCATCCATAAATTGTTCTTGTGATCTTCATAAAAACTCCTGATCGGACCGGGAAATATGATTCCGGGATTTGCTGGATCTTTTATATAGCGGGTAAATTTGCCAGTAGCCCTATCAAACCGATTTAAAGAACCTGAAATGACCCCGGTAGTTAGTTCAGATTTTGCCGCAAACAGCCACAATGTTCCATTTTTATCTTCGTAGATCTCAAATACCTGGTTATGGCTTAAAGTTGTTGGATCATTTGGATCATGCCTGTAATGACTGAACTTGCCAGTTTTTCTATCCATCAAACTCAATCCACCAAAAGTGCCGACCCAGAAATTTCCTGAACGATCTTCTAAAAAAGCGGAAACAGTATCATTATTTAAACCGGAAACATTTTTTGGATCATGGCGGATATGAGTGAATATATTAGTGGAAGGATCGAATCTTTCCAGGCCTGCACCCAGTGTTCCTACCCAAACTATATTGTCTTTATCAGCATATACCCTAACAGCATACTTGGCTGCTATTGAGTTCGGATTGCGGTTATCATTGATATATGTTTTAATATTTATCCCATCATACCGGATCAATCCCTTTTCTAAAGCTGCAAACCAGAAAATCCCCTGTTTATCCTGAATGACATCGGTGATCGCACCTGATGGATTTTTTAGTGCCTCTTTAAAACGTAGATTCTGTGCAAACGGTCTATCTCCGCTTAACAGCAAAAAGCAAACAGCAATGATGGAAGTTAGTTTGTGCATACTTAATATTAAGAAGTAATTGGTAATTGAATAATAAACTCACTAAATTCTCCTTCCTTTGTTTCCACTTTCAACTCACCACCATGTGCTTTTACAATATCATAGCTTAACGATAAACCTAAACCAGTTCCTTGCCCGGTTGGCTTTGTAGTAAAGAATGGTTGAAATATTTTATCCAATACTTTTTGCGGTATGCCATTTCCATTGTCACTCACTTTAATTTCAACTTTTCCATTATTCTTTTTTGTACTTACTGATACAGTTGGTTCGTATCCGTTTTCTACTGAGCCTGTCGAAGCATGCTTCTTCTTTTCATCAACAGCATAAAAAGCATTGTTGATCAAATTAAGGATCACTCTTCCAATTTCCTGGGGAACTATATTTAATTTACCAATACTATTATCAAAATCAGTTTTAAAATGGGCATTGAAAGATTTGTCTTTAGCACGAAGACCATGATAAGCTAATCTTAGATATTCATCAGCCAACGCATTGATATCTGTCGGCTCTCTTTGTCCACTACTTGTTCTTGAATGCTGCAGCATTCCTTTTACAATTGCATCAGCTCTTTTTCCGTGATGATTTATTTTTTCAAGATTCAGTTCAATATCATTTAGTAACTGGTTCTCAAGTTCCTCATCTCTTTCACTTTTTACTTTTGACTTTTCACTTTTTAATTCTTCAATTAATTCTTTATTTACATCAGAAAAATTATTGACAAAGTTCAACGGATTTTGAATTTCATGGGCAATACCTGCTGTCAATTCACCAAGACTTGCCATTTTCTCTGATTGTATAAGTTGGGACTGGGTAGCTTTAAGATTTTCAAATGCTGTTCTTAATTCGATCGTTTGTTTGGCAACTTCTTCTTCCAACACTCTTTGCTGTTTCAAAGCCTGGTTCTTTTTTTCTTCCGTTAAATGGATCACCTGGTTTGCATTTTCCTGGACATCTGTAAGCATCTCTTTAAAACGCATCACAACATATACCATCTGCGACAAGGGAAATGAAAGAAAAACGCCTGTCATATACAGGAAAACAAACGGGAATGGAAAAGTAGGTCTATATTTCATAGAGTTGTACGCCAGCAAAACATTCCAGATACAGGTTGAAAAAATACCTGCTACTAAAGCCCATTGGGCACCACTCAGGTTTTTCCATGATGAGATTATAAAATAGAAACAGATCAATAAAAACAATATCCCTATCGGAAGCTGTAACGCACCATTAAAATAAAAGTCGCTGATCACACCCGCGAATGCAATTACTATGAGTAATAGCTTAAGAGGAAGAGATATTTTACGGCAAAATGCATGAGCAAGAAAAAGAATACCGGTTGCCTGGGCCAACCCGTAAAAAATATTTTTTATATAAAACATGCCAGCCCAGGATATGAAAGTCAACTCAGTTTTGATATTAAGAATTGCATCCATAAGCATGGCAATAGAAAAACTGGTAATCGCAATTGAAACAAATAATAAATTTTTGTCTGTACGATTTTGAAAATACAGAAACCAGAATACAATGGCCAGTACACTACAAACTGAAACCCAGACGGTCCAAAAAATACTAAACCGCTTATAATAGTTAATATCCTTGAGCTGGCTTTCAGGACCCGTTAGCTCTAATAAATTACCGAAGCTCCTGTAATGCAATTCTGTTTTTAACATCGAAGACTTTAAAGGAGAACGCTGATCAACGATGTGCAGTGCAATTACATGATCAACTCCCGGTACAAGATCAACAGCTGTGGGGGGTTCGATATTTATTTGATTTTCCTTGTAAGGTTTCCCGTTTAATCCCGTATTACCTGATGAAACAATATGATGACCATCTATATAAACATCTGTGGCGGCCCATCTTCCCATTTGAAATCCTACCGGCAGATCTTGAAAGCTACTGTCAAGTCTGAACTTCATCCGGAACCAACCTTCCGCCTTTCCACTCTTATCTGCATTCTTTATGGTGAGCTCAGTAGGATTAAATTTTTTCCAACTTGTTGTAGAAAGATCTTTACCAGCCCAACTTGTATCATTACCTTCTTTAAAGATCCACCCGTCTTTACCAGTTAAAGGGATTATCTGAAAATATTTGTCAAACATGGAAGCAGACAACACGACAGTCGAATCTTGTGCTCTGCAAAAACCAAGCAACGACAAGAAGATAATTAAAAAAAATAGTTTTGGTTTCATAACGTGATTCAAACTGGTAATGAATAACAAACTTGCTTCCTTCTCCTCTTTAGTTTCCACTTTCATCCCGAGAGCTATCGGGTCCCGCCACGTCTATGCAGGTAGTGTAATTATAAATTCAGTTCTCTCATTTTCTTTTGTGTTAACCCTTATTTCCCCGCCATGTGCTTTTATAATATCATAACTTAACGATAAGCCCAAACCTGTTCCCTGTCCTGTTGGTTTCGTGGTAAAGAATGGTTGAAATATTTTATCCAATACTTTTTGCGGAATTCCATTTCCATTATCCTTCACACTTATTTCAATTTTTCCATTATTCTTTTTTGTACTTACTGAAACTGTTGGCTCGTAACCATTGCCTGCTCTCTTTTTCTTTTCATCAACGGCATAAAAAGCGTTGTTGATCAAATTCAAAATGACTCTTCCAATATCCTGCGAAATGATGTTGATGTTACCAATGCTTTCATCAAAATCAGTTTTAATATCAGCATTGAAAGATTTGTCTTTGGCCCTTAATCCGTGGTAAGCTAATCGCAAATACTCATCTGCTAAAGCATTGATATTTGTTGGTTCTTTTTGCCCGCTGTTATTGCGGCTATGCTGGAGCATTCCTTTTACAATTGCATCAGCTCTTTTACCGTGATGATTTAATTTTTTCTTCATTTTCTTTAATATTTCTCAAAATTGTCTTTGTCTCATCAAAATTTTCTTTATTCATTTCCAGTTCCGCTTCATCAATCAGTTCTGTATTTACATCAGAGAAATTATTGACAAAATTTAAAGGGTTTTGAATTTCATGTGCAATGCCTGCA
>JBIOVR010000321.1:0-2131 GCA_044867875.1 Chitinophagaceae bacterium | reverse complement strand
TGATGCGGTGTCAGTAGTTAAAGGATTTAAAAATCCTATTTATATTTCTGTTGATGAATGGGGATCATTTGGAAGGAATTTTCAATCCGTGTTACCAATTGCACAATCACTCAATTCATTTATCCGTCATGCAGACAAAGTTAAAATGGGAAACTTTACAATGATGACATCCTTGCTATCCAGCGATCCGAAAAATGGAACCTATAAATCACCGTTGTTTTATACATTTAAATTATTCTCTAATAACTGCCGGGGCAATGCTATTGACACGCATGTTGTTTGCGATACTTTTAATACAGAAAAATATAAAGGCATTCAGTTCCTCGATGTTACTTCAGTTTACTCGAAAGAGACGAATACTGTTTTTATCAACGTAATAAACAGGCACCAGGATAAAGCGATCATTACAGATATATCAAATACGACAGGAACGTTTGCAGGAAAAGCTGAAGCCAGTATCGTTAATAGCGATTTATTAAAAGAACTATTTGCATTTGATAAACAAAGTCAGTATATACCTGCAGTAAAAGAAGTATCAGTGAGTAATAACAAACTGACGTACTCTTTTCCCCCGCATTCATTTACACAAATAAAAATCTCAATAAAGAAATAAGCATGAAAAAGATATTCCTATTTATAACATTACTTTCATCGATGATCAGTTATTCGCAATCCGATCAGCCTTGGCATGGAAAGAAATGCGCTGTCGTGATCACATATGATGATGCTATCGATCAACATCTCGACAATGCAATTCCTGTTCTTGATTCATTAGGCTTAAAAGCAACTTTTTATCTCACAGCTTTCTCTACTTCCATGCAATCAAGATTAGCTGATTGGAAAAAACTAGCTGTCAATGGACACGAATTGGGGAATCATACTTTATATCATCCCTGCATTGGTGGTAAAGGAAGAGAATGGGTGAAACCGGAATATGATATGAATAATTATACGGTGAAAAGAATGGTTGATGAAACGAGAATGACCAATCTCTTTCTACAAGCACTTGATGGAAAAACAAAAAGAACTTTTGCATTTACCTGTGGCGATATGAAGATCGGCGATTCATCTTTTATTTATGCAATGAAAGATGATTTTATTGCTGCAAGAGCGGTGAGGGCAGAAATGCATAAAATAAATGAAATTGATCTGTTCAATGTAGATTGTTATATGGTGAATGGAGAAACTAGTGCTCAAATGATAGAGTGGACTAAGAAAGCAATAGAAACAAATTCACTGCTTGTAATTCTTTTTCATGGAGTTGGCGGCGGCAATGCATTAAATGTATCGCTGCCTGCACATAGGGAATTCTTACAATATTTGAAACAGAATGAAAAGGATATGTGGATAGCACCAATGCTTGAAGTTGCGGAATATGTGAAGAAATGGCAAGCCAATAAATGAAAAGATCAGTATTTATCAGATGACCATTTTGTAATTAATTTATGAAACTATTTTTTGTATTCATTTTCCTTATAGTATCGGGTGCTTGCTTTTCGCAAAAAAATACAGGCTTGAAATTATGGTATGATCAGCCATCCGGAACAACATGGGAAAATGCATTACCTATTGGCAATGGCAGGTTAGGCGCCATGGTTTATGGAAATGTTGAAACAGAAACCATCCAATTAAACGAACATACTTTATGGAGTGGCAGCCCCAATCGTAATGACAATCCGTTGGCCTTGGATTCTTTGTCAGAAATACGAAAACTAATATTTGATGGCCATCAAAAAGAAGCTGAGCGAATGGCAAACCGGATAATCATTAGTAAAGGATCACATGGTCAAATGTTTGAGCCAGCGGGAGATCTTCACCTGTCTTTTAACGAACACGAAAATTTTACCAATTATTATCGTGAATTAGATATTGAAAAAGCGGTTGCAAAAACTTCTTATAAAGTTGCAGATATTACTTACACAAGAGAGATCCTGGCCTCTATTCCAGATCGTGTTATAGTAATTCATTTAACTGCAAGTAAATCCCACAGTATTTCTTTCACAGCTTTTTACTCAACACCCTTACCCAATGTTGTAATTAAAACAACGGGCTCTGGACAATTGGCTTTTTCAGGAACAACTATTGATCATGAAGGAATAAAAGAAATGATCAGGTATAAAGGTATAGTTAA
>JBIOVR010000320.1:0-8609 GCA_044867875.1 Chitinophagaceae bacterium | reverse complement strand
ACGGAATTACTTCTCCGCAAATGGTTTATGAATGGTATGTTGTCCAGGCACTCTACAAAACTTTCAGAGAATCGGATAGTGAGCTCAGTGGGATGCCTGGAAAATTGAAAGCAAGGGAAGCATGGATCAAAAAAGATCCTTTTTCTCATACACGTTATTTAAAAACGGCACCTACCTTCGGATTTAATGGCGTATATAAAACTCTTGCGGATGAATTAGATATCGTATCCGATGGCATACTGGGAGAAAACGGAGATCATTTGTTGAGAGTGTGGAGCGAAGAACAAAATTTGGTTGGGTTTTACGGTTCTGATGATTCGAATGGTATTGGTAGACAATTCAAAAATATTTTTCGAAATGCAATCATTCAAAGCATGGAAAAGGGTGAAGTTGCCCATCCATGGAACTGGCATTGGTTTCAACAAATAGCCGACCCATTAGCGATTTACAGAGCTGGGAAAAAAGAAAGGGCTTTCATATCATCGTTACTAATGAACAATGAAACAGGTTATCGCCAATCACTATTGGAAAATCTGCCTGGGTTTTTAAAAATAAATGAAGAAATAAATTGGACTGAAAAACAGTTTCATGAATACTTACTCAAATTCGGCAATAACAAACTCAACCAGTTGTTGCAAACTGTTCTGACTTATGAACAATTTGTCGGTATCCTGAATTACGCCTTTTATGATCTTTTATATTATTTGTCAGATAAGAATAGAAAAGTGCAGGTAAAAGAGTTACAGGCAGAACCATTTGCCAATCCAGATATTGTTCAATTACGAAATTTATATGAGTCGGCTTATTCTCTGTTGACGAACTATAATGAATCAATTGAGTTTGAAAAGACCTTTGGATCATTTGCATCAATAAATAGTTCCCGTGATTTTATTTTAACGCTGATTGACCATCATAAGAAAATTCAGAAAAACAAGCCACCGTTTGGAAAAGCGCCGTGGATCGAGCCATTTGAGGATGGATCTTATATGATCCGACCATTATATCGCCAGGACGACCCAAAAGAAAAAACTGATGATTATGTCAACCGGTATCGCATTTATTCATTGATCAGTTTTTTAAATGATCTTAAGAAAGAAGAGTGATGGCTAAAAAAGACAATGATAAAAAATTACTTGACAACTGGGTTCCTCCGGCGAACTCGGGTGCTGCGATCGGCTGTCTTGCTACAACATATACTTTTCAATCAGATTTCTTTGAAGAAGAATGCTTGACTCGTTTTCTTTCAATAGAATCAAAACCGGATGAAGATGGCCCTGTATACCTTATAGAAAGAGAGGAAAAACTAAACAATATATCCTGTGCGGCAGTTTGGGTTGATCAGGCGTGGGCAAAGCAAAAAAGAAACCTCCGGTGGGATTTGGTACCAATAAGACTTTCAAAAGGAATTCTACACTCAAAAATATCTATACTGCAATGGGCTAATTGTGTACGGGTGATCGTTGGCTCAGCTAATCTTACCATAGATGCATATAGAAAGAACCAGGAAATATTTGCAGTCATTGACCTGAATGCAGAAAACTCAAGTGAGAGAACGACTGCAACGAATTTTGTACAACATTTATTAAATGTTATAAATGCTGACAAATTTATTAATGAAACAATCCGCTTAAAACACAAGGCATTTCTTGATGGTGTATTGAAATTTATTGCTGTATTACCCGATGAAGAAAGACAGCTACGCAAGAAAGGTTATTTATCTTTTCCAATAGTAATTGAACCATCCGGTATTTCCTTTTCGGAACAGGTCTCAAAAATTTGGAATGAGAATGTCAGTAATACGCCACCTGACGAATGTTACTTGACCAGCCCATTTTTTGATCCGCCTGGAGAAAAAAACTTTCCTGCTACGAGGCTATGGGAGATGCTTAAGAAAAAAGGAGCAGCGTCTATTGATATTTATACAACCGGGGAATTTGATGCAGACGGTAAGCCTTACAGGATACATGCCCCTGAGTCAATCAATAATGTAACGCCTCAGGCAAGAAGCGAAGTGTATACATATTGGCATATTCTATCTACCCAAGATGAAGACAAGAATAATCGGCCGTTGCATCTTAAAAGTTATTGGTTTGAAAACCGTGATGGATGGAGGTTGTTGGTATTCGGTTCTTCCAACTTTACCGTAAAAGGTTGGGGCCTGTCATCATCATGCAATTATGAAGCAAATATTGCATATCTCACAAATGAGTATAGTTATAAGGAGCAGTTCAATGAAGCAATTAAAACTTTCATCGACTCAAAAGCGATCGATGTAGATAATATAAAATGGCAACCGTTGCCAAATGAAGATGAAGCATCAGATTTGAGCGAGGCTCCACTACCTCCATTTTTTCAAAGTGCTACGCTGATAAAGGATAAAGAACTTTATATTGAAATACGGTTTTCTTCCACGAAGCCTTCAAATCCGTTTGAAATTCGTGACGAAGAAGGGAAGAAAGTATTTCTAACCTATCAGCAATGGTTGGATGAGGGATCTCTGCAGTTTTATCGAATTCCAATTGAGATCACAAACATTCCGACCTATTTTCTTGTTTATATTGAAGGCTTAGATCAACCTGCCTGTTTAGTTATAAATATTACCGACCAACAATGTTTGCCACCACCTGATGAATTGAGAAATCTTCCTTTAGATATACTTGCTCAAATAATTACATCCGCGGCACCCCTGCACCAGGTATTGAAAAGATATATATTAAGTATAAGCAATAAGAAAACTGACGATAGAGAACTTATAAACCCACATGACAGAGTAGATACATCCACATTTTTATTGCAGAAGACACGTAAATATTCATTTGCTATCAATATGATCAGATCAAGACTTGAACAACCTTGTGCAACCTTGGCAACGATTGAATGGCGGTTATATGGTCCAGTAGGTTTAGGAGCATTAGTTGATGCCATGGAGAAAGAAGCAAATGGTAATATCAACGAAGCAATTTTTTTCCTTACCGAATTATGGACACAGCTTGGAAAAGTTAAGCCTGTTAACGCCGAGGGAGTTTTGTCGCCTGACATAATCAAAGAAAAACTTGATCAGTTTCGCAATGATCTTGCTAAGCGTATCAAACAACTTTGGCAAGGTTCAGATATAGCATCGATTCAAAATTATTCGCGTAAAGTTTTGGAAAATTCATTTAGCTAATGGCCTGGAATAAATCTTATTGCAATGATATCAACCTGCATGTGGAAGGTAAGATCCTTAAATCTGATGCCGACAGGCAGGATGCAACTGCGAGGGCAATTGTTGAAAGATTAAAACATCAACCCGGTTTAATACTTGCAGATGAAGTTGGCATGGGTAAAACATTTGTTGCCTTATCTGTCGCAGTTTCTGTTGCCCTGTCAGATGATCAGCAAAGACCTGTTGTAGTGATGATCCCATCATCCTTAAAAGAAAAATGGCCAAAAGATTTTGGTGTCTTTGTTGAAAAATGTCTTCCGGATCAAAAGAGAAAAAAGGTGGGTTATGCCATTGCAGATAGTACTGTAGATTTCTTAAAACTTTTGGACGATGCTCCTGAAAAAAGAAAAAAACTAATTTTTCTCACACATGGCGCTTTCTTAAAAAACATGAGTGATAATTGGCTTCGACTTGCATTTATTCAGCGAGCTCTTTACAACAGAAAAAATATTGATTATCTCTATTCTGCTTTAAAACGATATGGTGGGAATTTGTTATTCCTTGGATATATTTTTAATAAAGATCCGGATTTGCTTGAAAAAATTCTCAATCATAAACCATATGATTGGAAAAGAATACTTGTAAGGGCTGGAGTTTGGGAGAAGGAAGAAGATGATCCAGTGCCGGAGCAGATTGTGAACAATCTTTATGAGCTTCCCGGAAATACTTTTGATGAATTATACCACGAAATAGTAAACAGCTTTCCAAAACGTGAGTCAGAAAATTTTAATGAGCGGATAAAACAGGCAAGACATAATATTAATGAAGCTTTAAGACCATTGTGGTTGCTTTCGATGAATATGTTGAATCATTCACTTCCCTTATTAATACTAGATGAGGCTCATCATTTAAAAAACAGGAAGACACATTTTGCCCGCCTTTTTCATTCCGAAGAAGAAAATCAAAAAGAAAGTGCCGCTGGTCAATTAGAGAATGTGTTTGAACGAATGTTGTTTTTAACGGCCACGCCGTTCCAGTTAGGACATTCAGAACTCTGTAATGTTTTGGAACGATTTAACGGCATCAATTGGACCAGTGCAGCAGATGATGGTTTGAGCAAAGAAAATTACGTAAAGGAGATAGAGCAACTCAGAAAAGTGCTTGATGAAACGCAGGAGTCTGCTATTCGTTTTGATAATGCATGGGGTGCCGTAAAGCAAGAAGATCTTATTTTAAACGGCAAGACTTTTTCGGATACTAGTTCCTGGTGGAAGCAAATCATATTAGCTAATTCCGATGAGTTAGCAATAGCACAACGAAATGTGTTTGATCGGCACAAAAGTTTGGCTATAAAAATGAAAAATGCAGAAGATTACCTCAGAAAATATGTGATCCGACATTTACGGGCAAGACAATTGTCAGATCCATATGCGGGAACTTTCAGAAGAATGGTTGTAAACGGTTCGGGAATTGCAGATGTAAATAACAATGGAGGGTTAAGAGTTGATAAGGAGTCCCTTCTTCCTTTTTTGCTGGCTGCAAGATTGTCTTCGTTGAATCCTGATAAACGACCTGTTTTTGCAGAGGGACTTGCTTCTAGCTATGAAGCATTCCTCAATACAAGGAAGAAAGATTGGATTGCTGATCCAATAGATATTGACGAAGTTAACCCGATGGAGCGTCCTGAAAGCGATAAGGAGTCAGATTGGTACCTAGGTACAATCGATGAGATGGTAAAAGATCCTTCAATGAGCGTTAAACACCCCAAGATCGGAGCGACAATAAAAAAAGTTATTGATCTATGGGAGAAAGGGGAGAAGGTTCTTGTTTTTTGTCACTATATCGCCACTGGTAAGGCATTATGGCTTTATGTATCCAGGGCTATGCGGGAATGGGTAATTGAAAGGGCATCACAAAAACTCAAATGCGATCCGTCAAGTGCTGAGGAAGAACTTGAAAAACTAGGTGGCCGTTTTAGCGAAGGGCATCGGCTAAGAAATAAATTTGATGATATAATAGGCGCTTTCATTGATACATTTCCTGAACTTTCAGAACACAAGGTGTTATTGTCAAATGTAATTCTCCGTTATTTCAGGACACCCTCTTTTCTTGTACGATTTTACCCTCTCGGTGACGAGGCAGATGAAGATATTTTATTGGAGAAAGCATTTAAAAACAGTGATGCCAGCGGGCTAACGTTGGAGCAACTTTTATTGAACTTTTTGTTTTTTCTTTCGAAGAGATGTGGCGAAAATGAAAGAAACCGTTACCTCGAATCACTTAACTCTGTACAATCGGGTGAGATCAGGATACGTACAGCACAAATTAATCCCGACAGTTTGGATATTGAAACACAATCGGAGAATACATTACCTAATGTTCGCCTGGTTACAGGAGCAACGGAAATGAAAACCAGACAAAACCTAATGCTCACTTTTAATACTCCGTTTTATCCTGATGTGTTGATCGCAACAAGTGTGATGGCAGAAGGCGTTGACCTTCATTTGAATTGCCGTTTTATAATCCACCATGATTTGAGTTGGAATCCCAGCACATTAGAACAAAGAACGGGACGTATAGATAGAATAGGAGCTAAAGTGGAACAATGTGGTAGATCGCTTGAAGTTTATCTTCCTTATGTCGCAGCGACACAAGACGAGAAAATGTATAAAGTTGTAATGGATCGTGAACGATGGTTTAATATATTAATGGGAGAGGAGTATAAAGAAGATCTTATGACTACCGAAAAAATTTCAGAAAGGATTTTACTGCCTGAAGAAATTGTGAAGGAACTGGCGTTTAAGCTTGAGATATACAGGTAGAAAAAAATCAATCTAGTTTCCATCCATTATTAGTAAGTACTTTTTTACAATCTGTGCAAAAGGAGCTTTCTTCATCAAAACGATTCTTCCCTTCTGCATCACGCATAAAACAGGTTTTTACCGGGCAATGAGGCAGACCAAAATTATGTCCTAACTCATGTATCACTGTTTTAAAAAGTTGATCATTATTTTTTAATCTAAATGATGAAACAACACATGACGGCCCATACATGAACCCTAATCCCATGACTCCCCAATCTAAAAATTCTCCTTTAGTTGTACTAATATCTTTTGTTGTGATGCCAACCACTAATTGATTCTTGCCGACATTCCTCTTCAAGTATAAAATTATTGAGTCAGCCCTATATCGATTTCTAGGTTTATAAAAAGAAGATGTTGGAAGGGATACAGGAGAAAGAACTTTTATTGACGGATAGATTTCTTTCAGCTTTATTTGAACATATTCAACTTTTGATCTAGGCAGGTCTGAAAAAGGTTGAATTAATACTTCTTTCTCTGAAATTGAGGATTGAGATACAATTTTCTTGGTTTCGTGTTGCGTTTTTTTGTCTTCTTTACATCCCATAACTATGGATAAAAAAAATGTCAGGTATGCTAATCTGGAATAATCCATAAAATTTAATTTTATCAATTACTGTGAGGGGGATTTTAGTTTAAAATATTCAGTATGTGTAAAGAAAACATCCAGGTCTTTTGGATCTGCACCCTGATGTATCGAAATTATAGCTTCACTTTTAGAATAATCATTCATTTGATCAAAACTTAAATCAAAAATTTCCTGAAGATCTACTTTGAATAAGGCTTCTTCTTCTGTAATAAAATTATCCTGATAAATTCTGGATAATTGATATGTCATTATATTTTCAATTTTCTGCCGGTATTGAGAATAGAACTCACCAGGCTGAATTCCGAACCATAATTTTAATTGTTTGATATCTTCTCTTTCGCTTATCGTGAGCACATTATCTTGTAATGCAATTTTTATATATTCGAAAATAAGATGAACCAGATCTATTTTAGCAACTGTACTATTAATTTCATTTCTGCTTAATATTCCCTCAACTCCTTTTTTATTTATGCTTTGCTCAATAATATGTGAACATATTTCTTTTAAATACCCGGAAAGTTCAAGCTCGTTTTGAATTTTCAAAAAAGCAGATGAAAGTTTTGGGGACATATTTATTTATTAAAAAAAGTATAATTGAAGCCTCAATTTAGATTAAACTGAAAATATATTGGGACATGATCAGAAATCTTTCTCGCTTCACTAAGATCAGAAAAAGATTTATAAAAATGGACAACACCGGCAGACTTGGACGTAATCTTGCTTGCATTATAAAAAATATTGTCGAATTCTGATGCCAAACACTCTCCATTTTTACATTCCTGTTTTAGGCTGGTCTTTTGACTTGTTAATGCCGGTTTATAGCCCTTTGTTTTTAATGGATTAAATACAGTGTGACTTTGGGGCAAATTAAAGTCGCCACAAAAAACAAGGTTTAGAGCGGCATATTCTTCGGGAAGAAACTTAAAGTATTTGACTTCAGTTTCAGGCTGACTATCTTTGGTAATGGCATGAAAGTTAACTAGCGTAAATTCTTTATTATTGATCTTAAATGTTGCATAAAATGGTTCCCTTTCAATTTCGACCTCATATTTTTTTTCCAGCCAGGGTCTTCCAATTAGAGTAACCTTTGATGTTTTCCATAAAAATGCGTATCGTTCTTTTTTATGTGAACTCTCACCGCTTGTGGGGTCACTAACCCTATATTCCCACTTAGCACCCTTTCTGTTTAGGGATTCTCCTAGTCTACCTACAGCTTGGGCTCCTGCAGGATCTTTCGCTACTACTTCCTGGATCAAAACAATGTCATAATCTTTAATGGTATTGGCAATAAATTCTATTTCAGCATCGGATTTTGTTCTTCCGAAATCCATGAGATTCCAAGAAGAAATTTGAATTGTTTGTGTTTGTTTATTAAAAGAGGATAAACTTGTAAATACAAAGAGTGGGACAAGAAGTATTAATATACGCTTATAAATCATGGGTCATATTTGATCAAATTAGTATTGATTGCAAAATTCAAATTAGCCTCCCCCAAGCCCGCAAATGTAATTCCAATCACTTCTCCAATCATGTTGAAAAGTGGGCCGCCACTACTACCATGGGTTATTTCTGTCGTTGTCTGAATTATATTTCCGTTATCGCGGATTTGTGAAACAATTCCTTTTGAGAGTGTTTGTTCAAGCCCTTCGGGGTTCCCAATCGCAAAACATTCCTCGCCGATTTCAGGTTGCCTTTTTGATAAACTTAAATATGGGAATATTTCATTTTCTCTTGCTTCAATGCTGAAGACTATATAGTCGTATGCGGCATTTTTGCTAAGGATCTCTTTTATTTTATATTCTCTTCCGTCTTCAGTGCGGATTATTTCCTTTCCTTGAATTGTGCCTTTAAAGACATGATAATTACTTACTCCAATTCCAGACTCTTTGATAAAAAAACCAGTACCCTGGTGAATTTCCTTCACACCAGCAGTATAAATTATGAAAATTGAAGGTTTTAACTCTTTGTATAATTGAGATAACGATTTACTTGAGCCTGGAGGTGTGATATCTTC
>JBIOVR010000319.1:0-5995 GCA_044867875.1 Chitinophagaceae bacterium | reverse complement strand
GAGAAACATCTTTTTTTACATATGCTTTTTGGGCAGCAGTAGGACATGGGTCTGTAAAAACTGTTTATAGTTATCTTGGTTATTACAATGTTTGTCATTTGGGCGGGGAAATTAAAAATCCGGAAATAAATATTCCGCGAAGCATTTTTATTTCTATTGCAGGCATTGCCATCTTGTACTTATTAATGAATATAAGTGTGATGGGAGTGATACGCTGGCAATCTGTATTGGAAGGTGATAAATATTTAGTGAGTGCCTTTATGGAAAGTATTTATGGATACAAGGCAGGAGTTGTCGTTACCGTTTTAATACTTTGCATTGCATTCTCTTCTTTATTTGCTGTTGTGCTGGGCTATTCAAGAGTACCTTATGCAGCTGCAGTAGATGGAAATTTCTTTAAAATATTTTCGAAGCTTCACCCTACAAAAAACTTTCCTTATGTCTCGCTGATATTTCTTTGTACACTTGGTTTTATTTTCAGTTTATTTATGAAATTGAGCCAGGTAATTTCTTCTATTCTTGCAATGAGAATACTTATTCAATTTATAGCACAGGGCATTGGTGTAGTGTTATTAAGGAATAGGTTTGGCAAAAAAGATCTGCCTTTTAAAATGTTTTTATTTCCAATACCTGTTATTATTTCGTTCGGCATATGGTTGTTTCTTTTTGTATCGACTGGTTTATTTGCACTATATGGAATGTTGATAGCTGTTGCCGGTGTTGTCGCTTTTTTTATCTTTTCGAAATATAAAAAGGATATGCAACGACAAAAATTCAGTTTTGAAAAAGACGAATAGTATTGCGATGTACAGGAGTCTGAGCATTTAGTTGTATAATAGTAAATAAAGACAGGTATCAAATTTTTAAATTATCATGTCTAAAAAAAGTGCAGGAATATTACTCTACCGTATTAAAAATAAATCCCTGGAAGTATTGCTTGTACATCCCGGCGGACCCTTTTGGTTAAAGAAAGATGAAGGAGCATGGACAATTCCGAAAGGGGAATTGAATGACAATGAAGAACCATTTGATGCTGCAATTCGTGAAATGAAAGAAGAAACAGGTATTATTTTAAAGGGGGATTTTATTGAATTAACTCCTGCGAAACAAAAAGGCGGTAAACTGGTATATGCGTGGGCAAAGGAGCAAGACGTTGATCTTTCCGAAATAAAAAGTAATGAGTTCGAAATTGAGTGGCCGCCCAAATCCGGGAAGAAAAGATCCTTTCCGGAAATTGATAAAGCAGATTGGTTCGATATAAAAACTGCAAAAGGAAAAATTAATGCAGGCCAACTTCCTTTGATCGAAGAACTAATAATAAAGCTAAAATGTTATTAAAAGGTCGCGGTTTATAAGTGAAACTCTTTCAAAATTGATTTCAAGCTTAAGTCATATTTCTATATTTTTGCTGCCCGTTCAAAGAAAATGCCGGGGTAGCTCAGCTGGTTAGAGCACTGGATTCATAACCCAGAGGTCGGCAGTTCAAGTCTGCTCCCCGGTACTAAGCTCAATCCTTTATAATCAGGGATTTGAGCTTTTTCTTTTTAGATTTTAACGACAGGCTGCTTAATAAGTTTAGATTGAAGATACCTTGAATTTTCAAAAGCATTCCCGGCAGTATTATTAAAATAAACATATACATCTTTCCCTGTTTTCAAAAATTCTATGATCTGTTCTGCCTTTTCATCTAGCGCATGGTAACTATAGGAATCACGGTAGTTACCGGTAGGTCCATGGAAACGCATATAGACGAAGTTTGCATTACCTCTTAATGCCGAAACTTTTCCTTTAGGAAAATCATGCAGAACAAAAGTAGCTTTATATTTATTGAGCAGTTCGATTGTTTCACCGATATACCAACTATCATTGCGAAACTCGATCGCCTTTCGCCACTCATGGTCAGGATCAAGGCTCTGAAGTCGGTCGAGGATCTGTTCTACCTGGTTGAAATGGTCTAAAGTAATTTTTCCCGGAAACTGGATCAGCAGGCAACCTTTTTTGTTTCCCGTGCCCGTGGCTGCTCGCAAGAAGTTATTCATGCAAGCAACGTCATCACTTAACTCCTTTGAGTGTGTTATATCCTTGCTTAGTTTTAAAGTGAACGTGAAATCTTCAGGAACATCATTGGCCCATTTTTGATAAGTGGAAAGAAGCGGCGTCTTATAAAAGCAACGATTAACTTCAATCGTATTAAAAAGGGTACTGTAATAATGAAGACGGCTTTTTAACTGGAAAGCTGGAGGGAATGTGGATTTATTACCCGGCATATGACCGTCACTGGTTCCGATCCTGATTGTCCCATTAGATGAAATCATAACATCACTCCTTAACTCAGTCTGGGCAATTTATACCCAAATCTTTTTTCCTTCTACAGTTGGATAGCAACGCATGAAGGTTCAAATGGTATGCCACTGATATTCCAGATGATAATGTAGCATAAAGCTGGTATAATTTTTTCAACGGGATAAAGAAATTGATTTTAAAAGATATCAAAGAGAATAAGGATGAAAGTAAAATTGTTCACCAGGAAAAAAGATTCGTTTTCAAAAAAGAGAATAAAGTGCAGGCGGAAATTTCTTTATTATTTTCCAGGCGGGTTTACGGGATCCAAATACATCGATTGGGAACGTGGATACAAATGGAATGCACACATGGCCTGGAAAGAAAAGTTAAACGAACAGGAATTCATCAAATTGCTCCGCAAAAAAGAGTATGCCGAAATAGTCAAACGTGCAGTCGGGCTGGAAGCAAAAACGAACTTATTATTTTCCTTTGAGAAGATGGCGCTTCGCGATGCAGTGAAAACGAATGAGTCTGCCAAATTATTTTCAGAAGGATTATTTGATTATATCTATGGCAAGCAAAGCAAGAAGCAACGTTTTGAAAATTTTCGGGATATGCTTAGCAGGCTTCCTGTTAAACAGACAAGAGTTTTGACATGGCCTTTGTTAACTGTTTTTGGTTTTATCGCTGATCCTTCGGAGCATATATTTTTAAAGCCAATGGTGACGAAAAAGGCTGCGTTAAAATATGGATTTGAATTTAATTATTCTTCTAAACCAAACTGGCATACTTACCAAAGCCTGCTGGAGTTTGCGGAATTGATCAGTAAGGATACAAAGAATTTACATCCAAAAGATATGATCGATATACAGTCTTTTATTTGGGTAATGGGTTCCGATGAATATCCGGATTAGATTAAAACATATAAAAAATCTAGATAAAAACGTGGGTGAGGTAAAATGATTTTGGACTTCAACTCCATCGATTACAGGTCAACCACTAAAGGCCCAACCTTTTAATTTTTTTACAGGCATAATTTATGATATTGATGATTTGAAGAATTGTTAACCTAAAAAATAAACTTTATGGCCGAAATACATGTGCAGCCTAAAAAGAGAACTTCTTCCACTTGGGTATGGATACTTTTATCCTTAATAATTATCGCTGCAATAGCAGTGTATATATTAATGCGTGATAATACGGCGAATGCGAAGACCGTAAATAAACCAAATCAAACTTCGTACAACGTTTACAAACAAGAAAAAACTATTGTTTAATACACTAAAAAATATTTATATGAAAAACAATCGTCTCCAGGAACTGGATCATTCAAATTTTGAAATTGTAAAAGGGGAACCAGATATACGTGGATGGGATTTAAGGTATAAAAATGGGGAAAAAATTGGATCAGTTGAAGAATTGATCTTAGATACAAAGGCGAAAAAAATAAGATATATGATCGTTGACTTGGATGAAAATGAACTAAGATTAGAACATAGAAAAACAATGATACCTATAGGATTTGCAGAATTGGACAAATTGCATGATGACGTCCTGATCCCCAACGTATCGGTTGATCAACTTTGCAGATTACCTGATTATAAAAGAAATTCATTGTCCCCTGAACTTGAAAGAAGTATTGCTTCGGTTTTTGGCAAAAAAGTGACCGTAGAACCTGTAGCAAGTATAAAGAGAGAAGAAAGAAAAGTAAATGAAATGGACGATGACGTCGATCCTGATTTTTACAACAATGAATATTATAACACGGATAATCTTTATAAAAACAGGCCAAATCGGGAAAAGAGGCCAAAACTTCAGGATTCAGAATATGATCAGGGTCTTCGTTTGTGGGAAAAGAGGAACGTCGGTGAAACTATTGATACATCCGATCTGACTGAAGAAGAAAGAGAAAAGCTTTTAAGATATAGAAGAGAATTGTATCGGCAAAGAAGGTATAAGAATGAAAGCGTATAATATAATTGCAATTTAAAATTGTAAATGGAAGGCAGTGCCTTCTCCGTCTACGGATTGTACCTGGACATTGCCTTTGTGAAGCATCATTATTTGTTTGCAAAGGCTAAGTCCTATGCCGCTACCGCTTTTTTTCGTGCTAAAAAATGGTATAAATATTTTTTCTAAAATTTCGGCAGGCATACCACTCCCATTGTCTGCAACTCTTATGATAGTTTTGCGATTATTGTTGAGATAAGCGGATAATACAATTTTAGGATGAGGCTTTTCTTTTACGGCTTCAATTGCATTTACCACGAGATTTATTAAAACTTGTTCAAGCAGATTGGTATCCGCTTCTAATGAAAGATCAGGATCTTTCAAGATAGTTTCTATTTCAATATTTTTTTGCTCTAATGTTGGTTGCATTAGCTGCAATAAATTTTCAAAGATATCTCTAACAAAAATTTTTTTCAGGTTAAGTGTGGTTATCTTATTCAGGTTGCGATATGTTTCTGCAAATTTTAAAAGACCTTCACTTCTTCTTTTGATCGTTTCAATACCTAATTCAAGATCATCCACCGATCCGGATTCGTTGCTTAACACGGCTACAGATTGTTGCAGTCTATGTTTCAATGTATCTGCAAGTGATGAAATAGGGGCAACAGAATTCATGATCTCATGTGTTAATACACTTAATAATTTCTGCCAGGCTTTTGATTCTGTTTCATCAAGTGCTTCGTTCACATTTTGAAAAGCGATAAGCTTATATATTTTTCCTTCTGTTTGAAAGGCTGTTGCTGATATTAAAATTTTAAATGAAGAAGTTTCCAAATGTGCTGTTGCAATCTTCCCGGCTCCTGGTTTTAAAGAAAGGATCTGTTCATACAAGACATTATCTCTTTTTGACAATGAATGTATAGTTTTAAGATAGGGGAGTTGTAGCATATTCTTAAGAGATTCATTCATCCATACAACTGTCCCGATCTCTTCTTCATAAGAAAGAATACCTGTATCAACCAGCTCAAGGATCTTTTGCAGGTATTGATATTGTGTTTCCTTTTCTTTACTAATGACTTTGAATGTTGTATTGATCTCATTAAATCCCTGTCGAAGCGGTTGTATTTCGACAGGCGCATGTTTTACATCAAAATTCCTGGAGAAATCACGATAATGTATTGATTCAACAAACTGGTTTAATTCGTCATGTGCCTTCTTATGGAAACGATAAAAGTCAACGATCTGGTAAATGATAACCGGCACTACTATTAATAAATAAACGTATAGCCCTTTTACTAAAAAGAAAGATGAAATGCTTAATGTTATAAATAACAAAAGTATCCTTACTAAGATCCGCCATTCAAATTGTTTAAATATCATACTTACTCAACCTCCTGTACAATGCAGTTCTTGTTAATCCTAATTCTTTTGCTGCTTTAGTAATGTTGCCATTATTTTTTTCAATGACTTTTAGAATTGTGTTTTTCTCAATAGTGCTTAATTTCATTTCCACCGGTTCATTATCACTTGCCATAGCAGATTCTATTGGAGAAAAGATCAGGTCCTTTGCCTGTAACATATCTTCATCTGCCATTATTACTGCTCTTTCAATAGTGTATTGAAGCTCTCTTACATTTCCAGGGTAATGATAACTCATTAATTTTTCCATTGCTTTATTATCAAACTCGAGTGCAGGTTTTATGTATTTATTACAATACAATCTGCAAAAATGTTTGGCGAGTAACAATATATCATTTCCTCT
>JBIOVR010000318.1:0-4364 GCA_044867875.1 Chitinophagaceae bacterium | reverse complement strand
CCGGTACCTGCTTGCATATAATGACCAGCAGTTTGCCGGTGTTATTACAATACACGATCTTCTGCGCCAGGTTATTTCAAATAAAGAAGCTGTATTTGATAACACAATAGCTGAACAGCTATTAAGTCATGAAGAAGGCAGAATATATTAATGGGTTACGAATTTCTCAATATTTTTTTCTTTGTCTTTCACACGATCCTAATGTTATTTAATTGTTTTGGCTGGGCCTGGAAAAAGACCCGTCGCTGGAACCTTGTTACACTTTTACTTACAGCCGCCTCATGGTTTATTGTTGGTATATGGTATGGTTGGGGCTATTGCTTTTGTACCGACTGGCATTGGGATGTCAGGGAAAAAATGGGATTGCATGATCAATCGACATCGTATGTTCATTTCTTACTATTAAAACTCACCGGCATTAATTTTCAAAAAGATCTTGTTGATAAACTAACGCTGATCATTTTTTTTGTTTCGCTGACTTTAAGTACCTGGCTAAATATCTTGGACTATAAAAGAAAGCAAATAAAAAACCGCCCCGCCTAAAGCGACACGGCAATTAAATTTAAATAAGTTGAAAAATTATGCTCCAATAGCCTCTGCCATTACAGTATTATTTTTCTCTTTTTTCTTTTTTTGTTTTACAAAAAGATCATTTGCCAGCAATTTGCTTGCTCTCTTTATTGCAGCTTTGAATTTCTTTTCTTTCAAATCATTTTGGAAGCTAAGTAAGCTTGATTCCAATTTTGACGAGATCATTTTACGAAACTCTTTTTTAGATCTTTGACCAGTAGAGTTGTTGTCCATAGCGTTATCCATAATGAAAGTTTGAATGATAAGTTAAGAAAATCATGCCAATAGGCCGCAATGTCCTGTTATTTTCTTTCGTCTGCATCCGAATTCCTAAGCTGTCTCATCAAAAGGGAAACTATAATACATAGTGCGCCGGCGCTGAACCAGAGCCATTTAAATCCAAAATGACCGGCCAATTGGGAGCCACCAAGAGGGCCCAAGGTTTGAGCTGCCGACCAAGCCATAGTGTATAAAGCCGCATATTCTCCTCTATTGCCCGGTTGGGTTCTACCTATCCAGAAGCTATTCATGAACGGCATGGAAAAAATTTCCCCAAATGTCATCATGGTTATCATGCAAAAAGCCAGCATTGGACCCATTCCCGGGATATTGAGCATTAGAAAAGCAATGCCCACCATAAGGACCCCGATAAAAATATAGTCGAGGTTTCTTCGCCTGCCTTCTAATTTATAGATCAAGACCATTTCAACAATAGCGATTATAATACCGTTTATCGCCAGTAAAAAACCAATTAACGGCTTTGAAAAATTCAATTCACTGAAAAAGTAAGGTGAGAGGTTTGTAAAGAACTGAAAGAAACAACTGGCAAAAAAAACCGTAAGTAGAATGAAAAGAAGGTAAACCTTATCCTTGTAAGGAGATAATGATCCTGCTGTTTCAAAATGTTTTTCATCAGCTGACTTAAATGCTACTGGTTTTAAGAAAAGCCAAATAAGAATAGCTGCAACAATGTTAGTAATTCCATCAACATAAAAAAGCAAACTGAAATTTATGTTGGCTAGTAGCCCGCCAATGCCACTTCCGATAGCCCATCCAAGATTAATTGCGAGCCTGTTTAATGCATAAGATCTTGTTCGGTTATCAGGTTGGCTGTAGAAAGCAATTGCGGTAGAATTGGCAGGGCGAAAAGCTTCATTGATAAATGCGAGAAGATAAGTGAAAAGACAAATAAGCCAATAGTTCTGCATTTGTGCTAAAACAAAAAACATAACTCCACCGCCCAGCAATGTTATTATTTGAACCGGGTAAAAACCTATTTTATCTGTAAGCTTACCACCAACAAAAGCACCAGTAAATGCGCCAAGACCAAAAAAAGCAAACACTAATCCCGCCTTAGATACACTATAGCCCATTGAAATAAGATAAAGCGTAAGAAAGGGTACTACCATAGTCCCACTGCGGTTGATGAGCATTACTATCGAAAGAAGCCAGGTGGAGCGGGACAATCCACTATATGCATTTTTATATGTAGCGAAAACAGATGTTAGCATAAAAGAGACGCAAATGTACCGCCTGGAGAAATTTGATAATTATCAAAAAAGGAAAGATTCTTTGATTAAGAATTTTTCAATACTTTTAAAAACTAAAAACCTATAGAATGAAAAAAATCTATGTATTTGCTGTTGTGGCCTTTCTTGCAATGGGCCTCACTTATTGTTCATCTTCCAAGAAGGCCGCCAAGGCAGAGGCCAAAGCAGCCGCTGCTGCTCCTAAAACTACTTATACAAACGTTTCTACTGTTATTGCTGGCAATTGTGCACCCTGCCATATTCCATCAAAAGGCGGAAATAAAAAGGCATATGATAACTACGCAAATGTAAAAGCAGATATTGATGACATCATCCATCGTATAGAGCTAAACCCAACCGACAAAGGATTTATGCCCTTTAAAAAGACAGAAAAATTACCAGCAGATGTAATTGCCGTTTTCAAGAAATTTAAAGAAGATGGTGCGTTAGAAAATTGATAAATAATATTTTTTATAGAAAAGGTCTTCAATTGAAGACTTTTTTGTTTTTATAAGAGTTCCCAGGAAAGAAAATATAAAATACTACATACTGGACGTTATAAGTGTTTTTCAAGAACCAGCATTTCGAGGGATTGCGTAGGAATGCCATATCGTTCATCAACAGGGAAGGGAAGCACTTTGCCTGTTTTCTGGTAACCGTTTCTTTCGTACCAGGCGATCAGTTCTTCCCGAACCGTAATAACAGTCATATAGATTGAAGAACAGTTGTGTTCCTTGGCGTAGTGATCTGCAGCAACTAATAATTTTTTGCCAATCCCTTTTCCTTGTGCTGATGGTGAGACTGAAAACATGCCCAGGTAGATCCTGTTATCTTTTTTATGAAGAAAAACACAGCCTTCCAAAACCCGTTCTTCGTTTAAATATTTTAGAAAAACAGAACCGGGCTTTTTAATAAGGTTTGCCACTGTGGTTTCATCGGTTCTTTTGTTACCAATGAAAAGATCAGCTTCAGATGTCCAGCCTTGTTTGGAATTTTCGCCACGGTAAGCACTGTCCATTAGCGCAACCAAAGAGGTAATATCTTTTTCATCTGCGATCAGTATCGGCATGAATAAAGATATTAATTAATCATTTTTATTAGAAATTCTTTGCTGAGTTAATGCCTCTTTGAACTCTTTGCAACCGCTGGCCGTAGTCATTTAATATATAAGTGAGGTTAAGAGTCCTTGTACCATAACCACCGGTACTTACTTTAGGATATAGATAAAAATATTCCATTCGCATACGAGTGGCTTTCCAGATATAATTATCCTTATAATAATTGATAGGAGCAGTGCTATCAAGTTTTACTTTTTCATTATAGCTGAAGTCTTTGGTGGGTTGACCAAAAGAACTTTTACATGCATTGATAAGCTTTTCGTAATATTCAGGAGGTACCTGTACAATGATCTTTGCCAATGTATCCTTCAAATAATATAATTCTATTGTTTTGACAGGTATGTCACCAATTGATTCTTTAGCATAATCGATCACGATTTTGTCAGCTCCCTCTGCATCTTTATTTTTTACTCCTAAACCCAAAACGAATTTAGATCCAAGCTTATATTTCTTAAAGCCATTATTGTCCTCAAGGTTTTTCAGGCTTTGTGCCTGGATGTTTGATATGACTAATACTCCGGCTAATAAACTGGAAAAGCGGAAAAGGTTTTTTTTCATTTTGAAGGGCTTTTGTAAAGGTTTTCTTTAAAGCAAAAACCATGCAATCTGTAATATAACCGAAAACCATCGGTAAAATTGTTCCGGGGATATTTCTATTACAGCAAAAATTAAGAAAATGTTTACCGCTAAATTGGTTACATTACTTAGTAATCTGAATATTCGGTCGGGTACAAAAAGCTAATATCAATATGCGAAACATTGTGCTGATACTCCGGCATGGAAGAAAGTTTTTTCCAATAAGGATCATCGACAAAATTTTTCCAGTTAGCATCTCTGGCAGTTTTATTTTCATGGCAAGTCATATACATAAGATTTGGCATCTTGCTACCCGCAACTACCTCTGCATAAAAGCTTGCATTAAAATTCAGCCGCTTAAATAACCCGATCTCATCGCCTTCATTGAACATGTGGACTTTATTCTTAAATATCTTTTCAGTGGCACTTTCGTAACTGCGCAGTTCATAGATCCTGTCTTTTCTGGGGCTATTTAGCTTAGGTAATTGAAATTGTGGCGCCAAGGAAAATGCATGAAGCAAAATTGTTTCCATCCTGGAATAAGGCGCAGTGGTATAAACAGCATCAAGAT
>JBIOVR010000317.1:0-2243 GCA_044867875.1 Chitinophagaceae bacterium | reverse complement strand
AATTTCTCAATTCGCGAAGTACCAAATGCTTTTTTTACGGTTATCAGGAATGCTGCAGGAAAAGTAGAAGCACTTCAATTAAAACAAGGTGGAGCTGATATACGACTACCAAAGATCGAGTGAGACTAATAATTAAACCACGGAGACACAGTGACACTAAGTTACACGGGGTAAATCTCTGTGTTTCTCTGTGAACTTAGTGTCTCCGTGGTTAAAAAAAAATTGAGATACCACCAGTTTTTAACTATTGGGTACTGAGTTGAATTTTTAGCTTAAATTACATTTGACATCTTCGCTTCCTAAGTAAAGCGTTAAAGACTCTCTCTTTCTTTGCAACTTTACTATCAGTATCCTTTCTATGATTAACTCTTACAAATAACAGTAGTTATGATGAAAGATACTAAAACAATAAAAAGAAAAGGCCGTGGAAAAAGAATCATACTCAGGATAACAGTCGTCTTTTTTCTTATTCTAATTGCAGGGTTAGTTTTTTTATACTATAATCTAAACCGGATCCTTACAAATGCACTGACCAAAAGTTTCAATTCAAATATTATTTCAGATGTTTATGAATTAAAATTTGAAAAACTAAGTGTCAATTTTTTTGCGGGAAACGTTAGTGTATATAATGTAGAATTGAATCAATTGGAAGGATCTTTGGACAACTATCCCTATATCAATAGCTCGTTACGGCTCAGGACACATAAAATGATACTTAAAAATGTTCAGCTTTCAACTTTAATAAAGTCGAGCATTCTTAAACTTGATAAAATTGAAATCATCGAACCGGAGGTTGAATTCAATATCGAAGATAAATTGCCTGTTTTCTTTCCCTTAAAAGATACCACAGGCCGGTCAAAAAAAACCAATAAGCGATATATCGAATCATTTGTTCTTAAAGAATTTGATTTGGTTGATGCTTCTTTTCATTCTAACAACCAGGCAAGGGATCGGGAATTCAATATTAAGAAATTAAATTTTTCGATCAGGGATCTGTTTATTGACCAGGAACCGGGTAAAGATCTAATATCCTATAAAAATGTTCACATCTCCGTTGGAGAATTTACTGGTAAAATACAAAAGAGGGCCTTAAAATATTTAACTCTTAAAGATCTCAACATAAACATTGATTCCGTAATTGGAGAGCAAACTCCCGATACTTCAGTTTATCATTTCGCTGATTTTAGTACAGGTCTAAAAGAATTAGATATTCTAACTTCGGACAGCCTCTTTAGTCTTACAATGCAATTATTCGATCTATCTTATAAGGACAGATCCATTAAGATGAATGAAATTTCATTCAAGCCAAATGTGAGCCAAGCCAGGTTACAGGCAGCGCACAAATTTCAAAGCACAGATTTCTCCGGCTCTGTTGGTAGTTTGAATATGGCTGGAATTAATTTCGATTCGCTGATATACAAAGGAAAAATATTTATTGATGAGGTCGTTCTCGATAAAGTATCAGCTTCTATATATAAAGACATGACAAAACCTGTTGACACAAAAAAATTTCCCCAATACGTTGGTCAATCCGTGAAAGCAATAAAGCCACCCCTATTGATAAAGCAAGTAAAAGCAACGAATGTTACGGTGGTGAATAAAGAACGCAATCCTGATGGCAACATTGCCACAGCTAACTTGAACCGGGCCACACTGGAAGTAAAAAACATTACCAATCTATCATCGAGTGAAGCACTAATGATAAAAGCAAATGCCTATATCGAGAATAAAGCTCATTTAAATTTAAGCTTAGGTTTTGATTATCTAAATCCTCAGTTCAGTTTTGATGGTAGAATTGAGAAATTTAATTTACCTGATCTGAATAAATTGATCGGGGCATATACACCAGCAAGTATAAATAAAGGAACCGTTGATGAAATAACTTTTTCAGGAACTGCTTACAGGTCAAATGCAAGCGGCACTATGAAATTTTTATATCATGATCTTGACATTGATATTGATCTTGAGGGAAAAGCTAAATGGAAAAGTTCTGTCCTGGCGTTCGGGGCCAATACGGTAGTACCCGAAGCAAATCCCGCTTCAGCAGACAAACCACAACGCATTGTAAAATTTAGTGCCGATCGGGATATGAATAAAGCCTTCATAAATCTTATTATTAAATCAGTTTTAAATGGATTAAAAGAAACAATGATCATGTCGAAGGAAAACAAGCAAACTTATCGTGAGAAAAAAAAGGAACTGAGAAAAGAAAAAAAGGAAAAGAAAAAGCAAAATAAAAAAGG
>JBIOVR010000316.1:0-7922 GCA_044867875.1 Chitinophagaceae bacterium | reverse complement strand
GGAAAAACCGAAGAACTCATACGACGTTTGAAAAGAGCCAAAATTGCTAACCTTAAAACAGAGATATTCAAGCCGGCGATTGATGTTCGTTATGATGAGATCAAGATAGTTTCGCATGATGAAAATGCGATACAATCCACTCCAGTAGACAATTCCCAACAAATCTTGCTGCTTGCCGGAGATGTTGATGTAGTTGGAATTGATGAAGCTCAATTTTTTGATCCTGAGATCGCCAATGTTTGCGATGAACTTGCTTTTCGTGGCGTCAGGGTGATCGTTGCAGGACTTGATATGGATTATCTCGGCAACCCATTTGGCCAAATTCCTAATCTTTTGTCAAAAGCTGATTATATCACTAAGCTTCATGCAATTTGTGTCCGCTGCGGCAATATTGCGAATTATAGTTACCGCAAAGTTCCAAACGACGACCAGGTAATGCTTGGCGCAAAAGACGTTTACGAACCAAGATGCAGAACATGTTATAAACTCTAATGAACTCAGCCCGTCATATATATACTCTTATCAAAAAAGATCTGCTTCTTGAAGTAAGACAGCAGTATAGTTTCTATGGTATACTCTTATATATTATTGCAACAATTTTTGTTTTGTATATGACCATAAGAGAACCAGAAGCTAAGGTTTGGAATGGATTGTTTTGGGTGATTCAATTGTTTATTTGCATAAATGCAGTTGCGAAAAATTTTTTACAAGAAACCCGCGGCCGCATGCTTTATTTTTATTCCATCGTAAACCCACGGGATTTTATTCTTGCAAAGCTTGTGTTCAACTCAGTGCTAATGTTATTAATGAGTTTTTTGAGCATTTTGCTTTTCTCTCTTTTTTTAGGCAATCCTGTTCAAAAAGTTCTTCCATTTATTGGATTAGTATTGCTTGGGGGATGGAGCCTTAGCCTCGTTTTTACATTTCTTTCTGCGATTGCTGCAAAGGCGCAACAAAATGCAGCTATAATGGCAATACTGGGTTTTCCAATTATTATACCTCAACTAATGTTGTTAATGCAGCTTTCTAATACTGTTTTTAGTGATAAAATGGGAATAGCATATTCTACTTTGCTTCTAATTGTAGTGCTTGATGTACTTGTCATAATGCTTGCCGTTATCCTTTTCCCGTTTTTATGGAAAGATTGATGACTTATTCAAATTCCTTTGTTTCTTTCCTTTTCATTATTTCTTTCCCCTTATTTTTGCACTCACTTATTTATGGCTGCACCTGTCGCAGTTTTCCTATGACGAACCACAAATTTTTATATGCGTAAATCCTGGTGGAAAATTCTGGGCGTTTTACTTCTTGTTTACACATTTATTGCGGGCTTACTTATTGAGGTACCCCGAAACCCGCAATTAGAAGAAACTATACGAAATCTTTTCTTTCATGTATGCATGTGGTTTGGCATGATGATCTTATTCATCGTTTCATTTGTTCGTGCAATCATGTATTTAAGAACAAGCAAACCGGTTCATGATATAGCATCCCGTCAATATGCAGGTGTAGGAATTTTATTTGGCTTACTGGGTTATTTAACAGGTGCCATCTGGATGAGTTATACATGGATCGATTCTAATAAATCTGTTTTCAATTCTTTTGATACTATTGCCCGTGAACCAAAATTGATCGGCGCAGCTATTGCATTGCTTGTATACGCTGCCTATCTAGTATTGAGAGATTCGATCCAGGATATAGATAAAAAAGCAAGGATCAGTGCTGTTTACAACATCTTTGCATTTGCCATGCTTTTTCCTTCCATCTGGATCATTCCACGATTATTAGATAGCTTGCATCCGGGTGGCAGCGAAGGAAATCCCGCACTTGATCCTGGAAGTGCTTCTGCAAACATGCGCCTTGTTTTTTATCCCGCTATTGCAGGATGGACTTTGATCGGTGTATGGATCGCCACATTGAAGATCAGGATGAAAATTATTCATGAACAAAAATTGTCGCAATGAAAAAATTGATTGCCATTTTGACTCTTATATTCCTTACGTTCTTTGCAAATGCGCAGGATGTAAAGATGGCTGATATGATGAAAGAGAATGGAAAGATATATGTAGTAATTGCTGTGATGCTAACAATACTTGCCGGGCTTGTGTTGTATCTAATTCGACTTGACAGAAAAATTTCCAGGCTGGAAAAAAATAAATAATCATTTTCTAAATCTAAAGCTTGCCATATGTCTGACTATAGTTTTTTTGGGGCGGTTTCCAAAAGTTTTGACAAAGCCGCTAAGTTTACCAATTGCGATCCCGGTGTTCTTGAACAAATAAAACAATGTAATGCCGTTTACAGGATGAACTTTCCTGTAAAGATCGATGATAAGATAGAGGTCATTAAAGCATACCGTGTTCAACACAGTCATCACAAAACACCTTGTAAAGGTGGTATTCGTTTTTCTACTTCGGTAAATCTTGATGAAGTGATGGCCCTTGCAGCATTGATGACTTTTAAGTGTGCCATTGTAAATGTTCCTTTTGGTGGCGCTAAAGGCGGTATCAGTATTGATCCTAAAAAATATACTGCTTATCAATTGGAAAACATCACAAGACGTTACACTGCAGAGTTGATAAAGAAAAATTTCATTGGTCCCGGCACTGATGTACCTGCTCCTGACTATGGTACAGGTGAAAGAGAAATGTCATGGATACTCGATACATATACATCTATGCGTCCCGGTGAAATTGATGCCGCTGGTTGTGTAACTGGTAAACCCGTTACTCAAGGTGGTGTTCGCGGAAGAAGAGAAGCAACAGGACTTGGTGTTTTTTATGGCATTCGTGAAGTATGTAAAATGCCTGAATTAATGGGAAAACTTGGTCTATCAACCGGGGTAGAAGGTAAAAGAGTTATAGTACAAGGATTAGGTAATGTTGGATATCATGCTGCAAAGTTTTTCCGTGAAGGTGGAGCTAAACTCATATGTCTTGCAGAACATGATGGAGCTGTGTACAATGATAACGGACTAAATGAAGAAGAAGTTTTTCAATACAAAAAGAAAACTGGTTCTATAAAAGATTTTCCGGGATCAAAATTTATTGCCACTAGTGCTGAAGCCCTGGAATTAGAATGTGATATTCTTATTCCTGCCGCATTGGAAAATGTGATCAATGGGGAAAATGCGCTAAGAGTGAAAGCAAAAATTATTGGCGAAGGCGCTAATGGTCCACTTACTCCTGAAGCTGATGAAGTGTTTGTTCAAAAGGGAGTATTAGTAGTGCCTGATATGTATTTGAATGCAGGTGGTGTGACAGTAAGCTATTTTGAATGGCTGAAAAACTTAAGCCATGTTCGCTATGGAAGAATGGAAAAACGTTTTACTGAAAACCTGAATGCACATATACTTGGAACAATTGAAGAGTTGACAACAAAAAAAGTCAGCCAACGCCAAAGAGAATTTATAATGCATGGTCCTGAAGAAGCGGATCTTGTTTACAGTGGACTGGAAGAAACAATGATCACCGCTACTCATGAGATAATGAATACATGGAATAGCAATCCAAAAATACCAGATATGCGGACCGCAGCGTATGTAGTTGCAATAAATAAGGTTGCAACCAGCTATTCTGAGCTCGGTATCTTCCCATAAAACAAACCAATACTAACTGCCGATCCCTTTCATGAAAATGAAAGGGATTTTTTTATTATTTCCAAACAGGCATTTGCGGGATCTCTTTCAACTCGCCATTAATCTTTTCCCATGCGTAAGTAAATTGTCCATTTGTGATGACTAAGAAGTTTGCTGGCATTGAAATATTATATCTTAACACCTGGAATAAAACTTTTTCGTCAAGAGCAATTTCGCCTGCTTTACATTCAACCAACATCCATGGCTTATGATCACGATCATAAACAAGTATGTCAAATCTTTTTTTTAGATCTCCCAATTGGATCTCTTTTTCTACCGCAATTAATTCTGAAGGATACTTTAATTCCTGTACCAGGAATTGAATAAAATTTTGTCGCACCCATTCTTCCTCATTCAGTAATAACCATTGCTTCCTGATAAAATCAAAGATCATCTCTTTACCATTTTCTTCTTTGAATCGAAATACAGGTTCAGGATAGTTAACTTTTATCATCGGTCAAAAGTATTGATTAAATTAGCAGGATGAAGTCCAAAGAAGAGATAATACAAAACTGGCTGCCAAGATACACTGGCCAAAAACTTGAAAAGTTTGGGAGTTATATACTTCTTACAAATTTTAGTAACTATGTTGAGAAGTTCGCAAAGTGGAATAAAGTAAGAGTAGTGGGTAAAGGCAAACCAATGCAATGTGCCACCAAGGATGATATTACAATTATCAATTTCGGAATGGGAAGCCCAACTGCTGCAACAGTAATGGATCTGCTGGCAGCTATCCATCCTAAAGCAGTTTTATTTCTGGGCAAATGCGGTGGTTTGAAAAAAAGAAATAAGCTTGGTGATCTAATATTACCGATCGCCGCGATTCGAGGTGAAGGAACCAGTAATGATTATTTTCCCATGGAAGTACCTGCATTGCCTGCCTTTGCTTTGCAAAAAGCGGTTTCTACAACTATTAATGAATATGAAATAGATTATTGGACAGGTACTGTATATACAACCAATAGAAGAGTGTGGGAACAGGATGAAAAATTTAAAAAATATTTGCTGGATGTCAGAGCTTATGCAATTGATATGGAAACAGCGACGATCTTCACGGTTGGATTTTACAATCACATACCAACGGGAGCATTGTTACTTGTTAGTGATCAGCCAATGGTACCAGAAGGAGTAAAAACAGAGGCAAGTGATAAAAAGATAACATCAAAATTTGTTGACACACATTTAAAGATCGGCATTGACTCATTGAAGCAATTAATTAATAAAGGCCACACTGTTCGTCATCTTCGTTTTTAAACTCTTTATCATGAAAACTTTTATTTTAGCCCCATTTGCTTTCATTTTAATGGTTACTACTGATAAATGCAAAAACAAAAATGAAGCCTCTGCTTATAAAGGAAAACTGGAAGTAAAAGGCATGTGCATGAACTATACGATCAAACTTTTAGAAGGAAACATTGATACTTCAAAATTTGTTGCTGAATGGAAAGATGAAGTGACAGGCAAAACGCACAATAATGTATTTGCGCTGGGAAGTGTTTGTAATTTTCCACCAACTATTAATGAAGGTGATGAGTTTTCTTTTACGATTGACACAACATATGTCAGCAACTGTGCCGTTTGTCTCGCCTATTATCCCAAACCAGCGAAAAGTATTGCTATTAAAGTAGTGAATAAATAATGTTGCCCTTGCTCCGCATAAATGATCTTTCAATTGATTTTGTTTCAGAATCAGGAATAACCTCTGCGTTAAAAAACATTTCACTTACTGTCGATCGAAGCAAAATTCTCGCAATTGTTGGTGAATCAGGATCTGGTAAATCCGTAACAGCACTTTCAATTCTCAAATTACTAGCAAGTACCGCAAAATTTACAAGCGGCGAGATCATTTTTTCTGAAGATGGAAAAAATGAAGTTGATCTGCTTTGTTTATCAAATAAAGAATTACAAAAAACCCGAGGTAATAAGATCGCAATGATCTTCCAGGAACCAATGACATCCCTAAATCCTGTATTCACTTGTGGTAACCAGGTTGCAGAATCAATACAGCTCCATAAAAAAATTTCAACAAGTGAAGCAAAACAACAAGCTACAGAATGGTTCAGAAAAGTAAAATTGCCTGAACCGGAAAAAGTTTTTTCAAAATATCCACATCAATTAAGCGGCGGGCAAAAGCAGCGGGTGATGATAGCAATGGCAATATGCTGTAAACCTTCCTTGCTGATTTGCGATGAACCAACAACTGCATTGGATGTAACTGTTCAAAAAAATATTTTACAACTGATAAAAGAATTACAGGAAGAACAAAAGATGGGCGTCATCTTTATCACACACGATCTTGGTGTAGTAAGCGAAATAGCGGATAGGATCGCCGTGATGTATAAAGGCAAGATCGTTGAAACCAATTACAGGAAAGAAATTTTCGAAAACCCGCAGCATCCTTATACAAAAGGTTTACTTGCCTGTAGACCTGTATTCCATCAAAAAGGAGAAAGATTACCAATTGTTAGTGATTTTTTAGAAGAAAGGAAGACTGAAATAATAAAATCTGATGAAAAACAAAAAGTCAGGAATATTGAGAATAATGAAACTGAGACTCTTCTCCGAGTTAAAAATCTTTCGGTTTGGTTCCCTGTTAAAAAGAATTTACTTGGTAGATCAACTTCTTTTACAAAAGCCGTAGATGATGTTAGTTTCGAATTAATAAAAGGTGAAACTCTTGGTCTTGTTGGTGAGAGTGGCTGTGGTAAAACAACATTGGGCAGAACATTGTTACGTCTTATTGAACCCATCGCTGGTGAAATAATTTATAATGGTGTTGATCTCACTAAAAAAACCAGTAATGAAATAATATCTCTTCGAAAAGATATACAACTTGTTTTCCAGGACCCGTATTCGTCTCTGAACCCGCGACTAACTATCGGCTCTGCTATTACTGAACCATTGAAAGTGCACGGTCAATACAAAAATGAAAAACAGCGAAAAGAAAAAGTGGTCGACCTGCTTGAAAAAGTAAACCTTGACTCAAAACATTTCAATCGTTATCCTCATGAATTCAGTGGCGGACAACGACAACGTATTGTTATCGCCAGGGCATTGGCATTAAACCCCTCTTTTATTATTTGTGATGAACCGGTTTCCGCATTGGATGTTAGCGTACAGGCACAAGTGCTTAACCTTTTGAATGATATTAAAAAAGAATTTGGATTTACTACGATCTTTATTTCACATGATCTTGCTGTTGTTTGTTATATCAGCGACCGTATTATGGTAATGCACAAAGGAAAAATTGTTGAGCAAGGGATTGCGGACGAAGTTTATTATCATCCAAAGAATAAGTATACAAAAAATCTTATTGATTCTATTCCCGGGAAAAATTTAAACTACTCAAGATAGCGATAAGGCATATCTGAATAATCCTGTCCTTCGTTGTAAAACATCCTGGCGCTTTTTCTTTTTGAGTATAAAATTTTCTTTAGTTGTTTTTCCATTTGTTCCTTCACCGGCATGTCTTCTTTTATCTTTTCATCAGTGAATTCAGTAAAAACTATCTTATTATCATCTCTTGAAAAATTGAAGCCGGACATAATAGAAGTATAGCCCATCTCATCGTCATCGTCTTCGTCGTCCTCGTCATCATCATAATTGAATTGATTGTTGTCATGTGACAATAACCCGGCTGTAGCTAATTTCCAAAAAAGGTCATCTTTTTTTGTTTTGTATTTATAGAAAAACACAAACCCTGTTCTGTTTTTCACTGATGCAGGAAGACTATCGATAAACACCAATGAATCAGGTTTGCTATAGGAGGATGAAAATAATTTGCTTTTTGACAGGTCTTGCTGGTTTTTAAATTCTGCCGGAAATTTTTCTTGCATTTTTAACGTCCTCAGGTCGGTGAATAATTCGTACCTGTAATCGTCAAGTTTTGCAAAATATGCCAGCATTGTATCAGGAAGTGAAATTTTATGCCTCAAAAAAAGATAAACAGTATTATATTTTAATCTTTTATCGTTTGATGATAGCATTTGTTTCAATAGATCATTTACAGCAGGATTTGTTTCCCTGAATGGCAATAATAAAGTTGCATAGGTAATAAGATCTTCATTACCCTGGTCTCCTTCATTACGACGATAAAGATTTTCAACTTTTGTTTCTGCTTTTTCATCCTCCGCTTTTTCTATTGCTGATTTTCTCTCCTCAATATTCTGTTTCTTTAATTGCTGCTTTGCTTCTATCAAAAACTTACTGTAGTATATCTCATAATCTTTTGCCTTAACAAGGTTACTGTCAACCATTTTACGTAACAAATGCATGATCGGTTTTT
>JBIOVR010000315.1:0-4809 GCA_044867875.1 Chitinophagaceae bacterium | reverse complement strand
AGTAATACCGATGGGTGAATAGCCCTCGCTGGTGTGCAAAACCAAATATTTATTGTCTTAAAACCGAATGTATCTCACACATTCGGTTTTATTTATTCGTTTCTTAAAAATTCATTTACCCCCTATTTTTTCACTTTCTTTTTTTTAGTTATTACTTTTTTATTTTCATTACTTAATTGATCCTTCTTTTTTGCAATTAGGTCATTTAAATCAACCGAAGGCAAAATATACCTTCCAAGCGCTGCATTTGCAGTAAGCTGGCTGATAAATCCCCTTAAAACATTTAAGGCAATATAAATTGTGGAAAACCCTTCCATATTAGCTTTAGCTTCCTGCGAAATTTTTATGGCCTTATCGAACTGATATATACAGGCGGCTTCAGCAAGAATACTGTAACCAGGAAGTCGCTTTTCCCCTCTATTTATTTCTGCTTTTATAAATACTTGTATCATATCATTGCCATGTATTCCAAAATCAATATTTAGATCATATTCGTCAAAATGTTTCTGAAAATTCTCTCCATTCTTTCCTTCAGGTTGAATAAAGTTGAATTCGAGATTCATAATTGCAAAGTCGATTATATTTAACGGTGATGCTATTGGTTTCATTATGCCGCTCTTTGTTTTTGAGAATTTTTTGTTTCTAATTTTTCTACTATTTCTTGAGTCCCTCTATCATGGTGACAAAAATATAAGGACCCGTCTGGTATACTTATACGTTTGTTTACAAATAAATCCCGACTTATTTGTTTGCCAATAAAATCTCCATACGATTCTTCATCGAGTTTTAAACGAATCTCAAAAGTCACATCCAAAACATTTTCAAATTTTGCCATTGCATATGTATTGATACTTTTCGTTCCATTGAAAAGTTGTGTAATATAACTGCGTGAAGTACCAATCATATCAGCCAAGTCTTTCTTCTTAATTTTCTTTTCATCACAAACTTTCTCTATCTCGCTTAAAATTCTATAAGAAATCATTTGGGCTTGATGTTCAATTTTTTCTTCCTCTGTTTTGAAAGAAAAAAGAGATTCGAATTCTGGGTTAATGTTGAGGTGGTTCAATTTGGTAGTCATAATTTGCAATTTTTTCAATTAGTGGTCTCTCTTTTTTTGTTATTTTTTGGGTTTTCTTTCTCGTATAAACTTCGACAGCAACTATGATATAAACATTGTCTTCCTTTTGCTCCTTACAATAAATCCTATCATTTTCTTGACCTTTAAAGAATTTCATTGCTGTTACATTCTTACTTCTTTCATTGATGTTTTCTTTATCATACAGATCTGTGTTTTTATGACCTTCTAAAATTAATTGGACGATATGTCGAAATTTTTTTAGATGCCTTTCCGATTGATTAACATAGGAGAGGATTTCTTTCTCATTTTTGTTATCAATGCACACTGCCTTTTTCCCATCGGCTGATCTCGCTAGTATCTTACATCTCCTTATCAACAATTAAGCCATTTAGTTAAGCTATTGGTTAATTTTCAAAGTTAAGCTATTGGTTAACTAACTTCCAAATTTTATTGAGAATTTTTTTGGACATAATTTGTAATAATTAGCAACAGTTTCAAATATGTCCATTGAAATTCAAATGTAGAAGAGTGCGACGCAACGAAAGCTTAACAGTAGTAATACTGCTTGGCTAATAATCATTCCTACTCTCCATTACAAACACTCGTTTGCTATTAGGAAAAAATGTGGATTAAAGTTCCAAATACCCTACTGCACAGGTGGGTTAAAAAACACATTTTTCGTATCTTCGAAATGTTGCCTGCCAGTAATCATTAATTATAAATTTTGAATGTTGAACCTGCCTGACGGCAGACAGGTTTTGAATGAGCGATCATTCAGAGTCGGCAACATTTACCAGTTAAATAGATTTTTTTCACTTATTACTATCAATCAACGATGGCAAGCAACAAAGGACTGTACGATCCCCGCTTTGAACATGATGCCTGTGGCATTGGTTTCGTGGCTAGCATTAAAGGCAGCAAGAGTCACCAGCATATTTCAGATGCACTAACCGTATTGGAAAATATGGAACATCGCGGCGCCTGCGGCTGCGAGGTAAATACGGGTGATGGCGCCGGCATCATGATACAAACTCCGCATGAATTTTTCTTTGATGAATGTATCAAGCTCGGTGTGCACCTGCCTGCGTATAGCCGCTATGCAGTGGGTGTTGTCTTCTTTCCGAAAGAGATCCGCCTGCGTGAAGAGTGCCGTGATATCCTGAACCGCTCTGCCGATAAACTGGGACTGGAAATTTTATGTTATCGCAAAGTGCCGGTGAACCCTGATGGCATTGGCCCTACTGCACTCAGCGTGGAGCCGGAAATAGAACAGGTATTCATTGCCTGCCCCGATCATATCAAGAACCCCGATGAGTTTGAACGGAAATTATTTGTGCTGAAGAAATATGCAACGCATACGATACTGAACACGGTGAAAAAAGATGCGATCGGTTTTTATATCGCTTCGCTTTCATATAAAACAGTTGTGTACAAAGGGCAGTTGACCAGCATGCAGCTTCGCCAGTACTTTCCTGACCTCAGCAATAAAAGAGTGGTGAGTGCATTTGGTTTGGTGCATAGCCGTTTTGCTACCAATACATTTCCATCATGGCGGCTGGCACAGCCTTTCCGCTATATTGCTCACAATGGTGAGATCAATACACTGCAGGGAAACCTGAACTGGCTGAAGACAAGTGAGCAGGGTTTTACTTCGCCATTGTTTACCAAAGAAGAAATGGAGATACTGGTGCCGATCGTAAGTAATGACCAGTCGGACTCGGCCTGCCTGGATAATATGATCGAGCTGTTGACGATGACGGGTCGCAGTCTTCCGCATGTAATGATGATGCTGATACCAGAAGCATGGGATGGCAATGAACAAATGGATCCGGTGAAGAAAGCATTTTATGAATATCATGCTTCCATTATGGAACCATGGGATGGACCGGCATCTATTTCTTTTACCGATGGAAAAATTATCGGCGCTACACTTGACAGGAATGGTTTGCGTCCTTCACGGTATTGTGTTACCAATGATGACCGTGTGATAATGGCGAGTGAAACGGGTGCATTGCCTGTTGATCCTTCTATTATAATTGAGAAAGGAAGATTGCAACCGGGAAGAATGTTCGTGGTGGATATGGAGCAGGGCCGCATCATCAGCGATGATGAATTGAAACAAACGATTTGCTCCAGGCAGCCTTATGGTGACTGGCTGAATCAATATAAGATCCGTTTGGAAGAATTGCCTGAGCCGCGGGTCACTTTTACACACCTGAGTGATGAATCTATTTTAAAATACCAGAAAGCATTTGGCTATACAACAGAGGATATTGATAATCTTTTAAAGCCAATGGCGCTGGAAGGAAAAGAACCTGTTGGTTCGATGGGTACTGATATTCCATTGGCGGTTTTGAGTGATCAGCCGCAGCATCTTACTTCTTATTTCAAACAATTATTTGCACAGGTTACCAATCCTCCGATCGATCCTATTCGTGAACGGATGGTGATGAGCCTTGCAACTTTCGTTGGTAATAATGGAAATTTACTGGATGAGGACCCGATGCACTGTCATACCGTGGCATTGAAACATCCAGTGCTGAATAGTAAGGAACTGGAAAAGATAAGAAGTATTGATACAGGAATTTTCCAGGCAAAAACATTACAAACTTATTTCCGTGCCGATGGTCATCCTGATTCATTGAAGAATGGACTGGATCGTTTGTGCCGCTATGCAGAAGATGCAGTGCATGATGGTTTTGAAGTGCTGATCCTTTGCGACCGTGCACTGGATAGTGAACATGCAAATATTCCTTCATTGCTGGCAACAGCAGCCGTGCATCATCACTTAATTAAAAAAGGTTTACGTGGACAGGTAGGTATTGTTGTTGAAACCGGTGATGTATGGGAAGTGCATCACTTTGCTTGTTTGCTTGCATTCGGTGCAACGGCGATCAATCCTTATCTCGCCCTGGCATCTATCCGCAACATGAAAGCGAATGGCTCATTGCAAACAGAACTAAGCTGGGATGAGCTGCGCAAGAATTATGTAAAAGCTGTAAATGATGGTTTGCTGAAGGTTTTTTCTAAAATGGGGATCTCTACTTTGCAATCATACCAGGGTGCACAGATCATGGAGATATTGGGATTGAACCAGGAAGTAGTTGATAAATATTTTACCGGTGCAGTGAGTCGTATACAGGGTATCGGTTTGGAAGAACTGGCGAAAGAAGCATTGGTAAAACATTTCTTTGCATTCAGTAAAAAAGATATCCCGGTTGATCGTTTGCCTTTTGGTGGTGTATATCAATGGAACCGTAAAGGCGAGTATCATTTATTTAATCCTACAACTATTCACCTGTTGCAGTATTCAACAAGGATGAATGATTACAATACATTCAAGAAATACTCAAAGGCTGTTAATGACCAGAGTGAAAAAGCAGCCACGCTGAGAAGTTTGTTTGAATTCAAACGCAATCGCAATTCTATTCCAATTGATGAAGTGGAGCCGGCAGAAAATATTTTCAAACGTTTTGCTACCGGTGCCATGAGCTTTGGTTCTATTTCATGGGAAGCACATACAACACTGGCCATTGCCATGAATCGTTTGGGTGGTAAAAGCAATACCGGTGAAGGTGGTGAAGATGAAAGAAGATATACTCCATTGGAAAATGGTGATTCAATGCGCAGTGCTATTAAACAAGTGGCAAGTGCAAGATTTGGGGTAACGAGTTTGTATTTGACAGAAGCGGATGAGTTACAAATTAAAATGGCACAGGGTGCCAAGCCCG
>JBIOVR010000314.1:0-16903 GCA_044867875.1 Chitinophagaceae bacterium | reverse complement strand
TGGCTGATAAAACTTTTGAACGCATCGATGTAACGGACAAACAGGAGGGCAAGGATATAAATTTTAAAACAATAATGAACAAGGGTGGAAAAGACGAGAATACCAGTTGCAAGAACTGCAGCAACACGATGAGTATCGATTATGATATTCATATACCTTCAAACAATGCGCTGAACATTGAGAACTCATTTGGTAGTATTGTGATACCAGACTATACCGGCCCTGTGTCACTGTCCAATAAATACGGTTCTTTAAAAGCAGGCAAACTTTCTAAACCTGAAAAAGTGTGGGTAGAGTTTGGAAGCGCTGATTTGAAAAGCATTGGTAATATTGATTTGACCTTTAAATATTCATCTGTTGCAATCGGAAGCCTGACAGGAAAGTCTAAGCTAAAATTTGAATTTTGTGGTTACAGCAAGGTTAATTTAGATAATGGACTTACTGGTTTGACGGTGGATGATTCTTATAGTTCCGTTCACCTGGTACCTGCCGCCAACCTTTCTGCTACTTATAATATTTCAACCAGCTATGGTTCAGTCATTGATAAAACCAATATAGGCATTACCCGTACTGACGCACCTGATAAATATGGTGATTTTAATAAACATTATGAAGGTAAATCCGGCACTGGCACTATTAAGATCGATATTAAGTCAAGTTTCGGGAACGTTATGATCGGTGAAGGCACAAAAGCCGATATGAAAGAAAAGAAAAAAGTAAGATCGTAGTTTTTCATGTTTATGTGTATAGTCATGAGCATCCTGTTGTCGAAAGGCAGCAGGTTTTTTTTTATGATACCAACTTTTATAACTCCGATTTGACTTTCGTTGCGACGCTCCGTTCATCGTTCTGATCACTATTGAGCAATAGCGTCGCAGTTTATCCAGAGCGAAGCGAAGGATCGCAATCCGTTCATCGGTTGGTAATTCTATTTAACCAAATAAACAGTCCAAACGGTTTCAGGTGTCTTTTCTAATTTTATTTCAACATCCTTTGTCTTCTTATTCCCAATGGCCGTAATATAATAAACAGCCTTGCCATATTCATCACCGTTAATTGTAGTTAACGTTTGTGCTCCGGTTGGAATCAATCCAAAACGGGTTACATCACCAATTTCGTTTTTTATAACTGAGTCTGATTTTATGTAGTCAACAGCAACCCGGTAAGGCTCTGAATTATATTTAAATTCAAAAATTATTGCTCCACCAAGTGCAAGGAAAAATATGATAACACCTATTCCCATTCTTACCCAAAAAGTTCTTTTCCCCTTTCGCCTTCTGGTTCGATTCAAATCAAATAAATAAAACATTAATCCCATGATCAAAAAGATCCATCCAAAGGATTTGCTATCCCAGAAAAAATAGATCTTTAATATTCGACATAGATAACCATAAATCAAAAGGATAATTCCGATTGTAAAAGCAATTTTAGTTGTATTACTCATAAGCCGATTTGAAACTTAATAAATACAATTCTCACGCAAGGCTAAGATCTTCCATATACTTGTAACCGCTCGCTGTATTCAGAAGCAGAATATTATCTTCATCTTTTATTGTTCCCCTTTGTTTCAAATAAGCCAAAGCTTTCCATGTTGCGCTACCTTCCGGCGAAACAAATATCCCTTCTGTTCTTGCAACTTCATTGATGCCATCCACAATTTCTTTTTCAGTGACTGTTACTACTTCTCCGTTTGATTCGGCAAGTACTTTCTTTATCAGGTTCATGCCAAAGGGAAAGGGCACAGCCAATCCATGCGCAATAGTTGGTGACGGAATGAAATTCTTTTCCCAGTTATCGGGATTTTGCGATGCAGCCTTGATCGGTGCACAATTCTCAGGTTGAACTGCTATCATTTTAGGTAAAGGCTTTTTGATCCATCCCATTTTAAGCATTTCATCCAATGCTTTCCATATACCGATCAATCCTGTTCCTCCTCCTGCGGGATAAACAATTACATCTGGCAATTGCCAGTTCAGTTGTTCAGCAATTTCATAACCCATTGTTTTTTTACCTTCCAAACGATAGGGCTCCTTTAAGGTAGATATATTAAAGTATTCATTTTTCTCATTGATCTCGTTTGCCTTCTTTGCACAATCATTGATCAACCCATTTACTGTGATCAATTTTGCCCCATACAACTCACATTCATTTTTAAAAATGTCCGGAGTATGTGTTGGCATGATAACAATACATTCCATATCCGCTTTGGCGCAATAAGCAGCTAACGCACCGCCTGCATTGCCGGCAGTAGGAATAATAAGTTTTTTAATTCCCAATTCTTTTGCTTTTGATATCGCCACGCTAATCCCTCTTGCTTTAAATGAACCTGTAGGGTTATGCGACTCATTTTTCAGGAGCAAAGAAGAATAACCATATTTATCTGAAAGTTTTTTTAAAGGATGGATCGGAGTGAACCCTTCGCCAAGAGAAATAACATTGCTCGGATCTTTTACCGGCAGCATTTCAAAATAACGCCAGAGATCATTACCTCTTCCGGCAAACTCTTCTTTGGAAAATGTTTTTTGAAGATCGTATTCAACAAGCAAAGGTTGATTGCAACAGGGAGAAGCATTGATAACTTCTGAGACAGGATAGGATCTGTTACAATTGGAACATCTTAGAACAGTTACCAAAGAATATGGATCTTGTTGTTTTCCCATCAACTCACTTCATTAATACTTAATGAAGGTAAAAAAATAATTCTACGGGAAAATCAAATAAATACTCAAAAGGTTTTCATTTCATCGATTAATGAGCTTTTAGCTTTTGCTTTTTTATAATCAGGCTTTGGTTTATCCGTTACCCATTTTAATGCTTCGAGTATATGAGCCAGGTAAGTAGCATTCGAGTAATCTTCTTTGCTATGGCCTAATGCTGTGTACAAGATCCTTCCTCCATCAAATTCATGGCACCATGCTGCCGGGTAGCGATTGCCGAATACATCTGGTATAATGTTCTTTGAACTATCTGCTTCTTTAACAGTTGATATATCAGAAACTAGCAACACTTTAATTGATGGGTTGATCTCTTTAAATAAATAACATTCATCATTTGTTTCCCATTGTGACGACAAGTTTTTTACAGCCGGGTGTTTTTTATCCAGTACATGAACGGTAAATTTTTGAAAGGGAGGATGTCTTAGAAAAGTTGCGCCCAGCATTAACTTAAACCACTTCCAGTTTCTCTCAGTTCCCGATGCGGAATGAATGCCCATGAATCCCCCACCGGCCTGTATATAGCGCATAAAAGCAACCTTTTGTTCTTCGGTATCAAATACATCATTGTTAGTATTTGAAAAAATGATCACATCATATTTCTTCAGGTTATTCTCAGTAAATAATGCAGAGTTGGTAGTGGTATCTGTTGTAAAGCCATTTTCAATACCCAACTTTTGTAATGCGGCTATAGAAGCGGGGATGTTTTCATGTACATAACCTTTCCCGTTTTTTGTAAAGATCAATACATGTTTGTTTTTCAGTTGAGCGGTTATACTTAAACTGAAAATAACAAATAATATAAAAAGGAGTAGTGATTTCATATTAAAACAAAATTTAAGTCAGGTTCTAAAAATCGAAAATAGAATTTTTCCTCCGACTTCCTTAGTTTGCAGCCCAAATGAAAAAAGCCTTTCTCTATTTACATATCTCAGTTTTTCTTGCTGGCTTTACAGGCCCGCTGGGCAAACTTATTGACCTGAATGAGGGCTTATTGGTTTGGTGGCGGATGTTTATAACAGCTGTTACCATGTGGATCGTATTTTCATTAATGGGCAAGCTGCAACGTATTTCAGTAAAAGACATGGTGAAACTTACCGGCATTGGTTTTTTAGCCGCAATTCACTGGCTTACTTTCTATGGCTCTATTAAATATGCCAATGTATCGGTAGCGCTGGTTTGTTTTTCCGCTGTTGGTTTTTTTACTGCATTGATCGAACCGGTATTGTTACGGGTAAGAATAAAATGGATAGAAGTATTTCTTGGCTTAATGGTGATCGCCGGCATTTACCTCATCTTTCATTTTAATCCAAAATATAAAACAGGAATCATTTTAGGCATCACCTGTGCAATGCTTATGGCATTTGTAATGATATTTATTCGTGAATTTTTACAACGGATCAATCCACAAACGGTACTTACATATCAACTCAGCGGAGGCTTATTAACTTTATCAGTGCTGATGCCTTTTTATATGCAGCAATTTCCGACAGACTATATCTTTCCTAATTTAAAAGACTGGATGTGGTTGTTGGTGCTCGCCTGGCTTTGTTCTGTACTGGCGTTTCAATTTTCTACTTATGCATTAAAAAGATTAACTGCATTTACAGTAAATCTTTCATTTAACCTGGAACCTGTATATGGAATTTTCCTTGCTATAATTTTATTTGGTGAGAGCCGTGATTTTGATTGGTCATTTTTTGCTGGCCTTTCACTGATCGCTGCATCATTGGTCATTCATATTGTTATGTTATTGAGAAAAGAAAGAAAAATTGTTTTGGAAAATGCAGTTAACGAACTATCATAAAAATATTGTTGATTACTACGCCGAATCAGAAAACGCCTACAAAGACAGTTGGGATCTTAACAACAGTCTTGCCATCCATTATGGTTATTGGGATGATAAAGTGAAAAACTTCCCGCAATCATTGTTACGGATGAATGAAGTGATGATGGAAGCTGCTAATATAAAGGCTTCCGATAAAGTATTGGATGCGGGTTGCGGAATAGGAGGAAGCAGTATTTTCTTAGCCGAGAAAGTTGGGTGCCATGTTACCGGCATTAGCTTAAGCGAAAAACAGATCAGTAAAGCAAAAGAATTAGCCGTTAAAAAAAATGTTGAAGCGAAAGTTGATTTTAAAGTAATGAATTATTGTGCCACCAGTTTTCCAGCTGAAAGTTTTGATATTGTCTGGGGATGTGAAAGCATTTGCTATGCAGATGATAAAGATCAATTCATTAAAGAAGCATGGCGCTTATTAAAACCCGGCGGCAGACTAGTAGTTGCTGATGGATTTGTCACAGATTTTAAAAATAATGATCACCCAACAATAAGAAATTGGCTCGATGGCTGGCAGGTAAATTATCTTGAATCACCGGAAAGATTTCAGCAATTCATGCAATCAGCAGGATTTAAAAGCATTTCTTTCAGCGATATATCCAAATTCACTGTTCATTCATCAAAGCGTTTATATAAATTCTATTTTCTTGCTAATCTTTATTTAGCCTGGAAAACGATCACATTTTCCAATCGTGCTACTGAAAAACAAAAGAAAAATATTGCCGCCTGCAAACACCAGTACGATGGAATGAAAAAAGGTTTATGGCAATATGGTTTGACTGTGGGAACAAAGCCCTGATAATTTTCCTGTTTACTCTTATCTTTAGCGCCTTCAAAAACTTTTTATATGAGAAGGTACCTAATTATCTTTTTTTCACTTTTCACTTTTTACATTTCATTTGCCCAGAAAAAGCCTCTCGATCATACAGTTTACGATAGCTGGCAAAGTATCGGAGAAAAAATGATCAGTAATGACGGTAAATGGGTCGTTTATACCATTAATGTACAGGAAGGTGATAATGAACTGGTGATCCAGTCTTCTGACGCAAAATATAAAAAGACGGTACCAAGAGGTTATAGTGCCGTGATATCTGAGGACAGTCGATTTGCGATCTTTAAAATAAAACCTTTTTACAAAGACACCCGTGAAGCAAAAATAAAAAAGAAAAAGCCTGAGGATATGCCCAAGGATTCTTTTGCGGTTGTTGAGTTAGGAAAAGATAGTGTTTATAAAGTACCTAAAGTGAAAACTTATAAAGTGCCTGAAAAAGGTCTTGGCTGGGCAGCTTATCATTTGGAGAAAAAACCTGAACCCGAAAAACCAAAGCAACCTGCGAATGATGGAAGCAAAAAAACTATTGACAGTTTAAAACGAACAATTGATTCTTTACTGGTAATTGTCAACCTGCCCCCTGCAAAAATGGGAAAAAAGAAAAATATAGGGGATGGGGAAATTGAAGGATTAACAACTGAAAATTATTTAGATGCTGAGGGAGATGATCCGGCCACACCTGCAACTCCCGATGGTACTGATCTAGTTCTTAGAAATCTTATCACCGGCGAAGAAAAAACTTTCCCCTTAGTAAGTGAATATTATTTTGATAAGTATGGTAAAAAGTTATTGCTGGAAACAACCAGGAATTCAAAAGATTCATTGAGCAAAGCTTCTGTATTGTTGATCGATCTTGGAAACATACAAAAGAAAACGATCAGCACCGGGGGAAATGATTTTAAGAACTTTTCTTTTTCTGAAGATGGTTCACAACTTGCTTTTGTTGCGGAACGAAATGCAAAACCAAAAGACCTTCAGAAATTTTACAAACTGTGGTATTATAAAGATGGGATGGACACGGCTTCAATGATCGCTGATAAAAACTCGGTGGGAATGAAGATCGGAATGACTATAAGTGAATTCGGAACAACCAGTTTTAGTAAAACAGGCAAACGTTTATTTTTTGGCACTGCGCCGATACAGCCACCAAGAGATACAACATTGGTTGATTTTGAAAATGCCAAGCTGGATATCTGGAATTATAAAGATGATTATTTGCAAACTGTTCAGTTGAATCGTTTGCAGCGTGACCTGCAGGAGAATTTTTTAGCAGTTTATGATGTTAATGATAATACGATCAAACAACTTGGTTCAAAAGAATTGCCAACAGTAATTCAAACCAATGAAGGAGATGGCGAAACATTCGTCGGTATAACTGATTTTGGAAAAAGGATAGAAGGTCAGTGGACAGGTAATACCCTAAAAGATATTTATGCGATCAATGTTGCCGATGGCACAAAGAAACTCGTGATAAAAGACCTGAATGGATTTCTTTCACCGCAATACATTTCTCCAACCGGTAAATATATTATGTGGTATGATCGTAAGGCAAAAAATTATTTTACATATGATGGGGAAAAGACGAGAAATATCACTTCAAAAATAAAAGGGGCATTATATGATGAGGAAAATGATACGCCTGATTATCCATCGCCTTATGGTGTTATGGGATGGCATGAAAGGGATAGTGCGGTTTATATCTATGATAGATATGATATATGGAAAGTTGATCCTCTTGTTAACATTGCACCTATTAATTATTTAAATCAATCATCAGGTAGAACAAATAAAATCACAACCCGTAATGTGTCTACCGATCCTGAAAAGAGGTTTTTTAAACATAATGAATCTTTGCTAGTAAGGAGATTCAGTAATGAGAATAAGAAAGCTCAATATGCGGTTTTTCAGCCGGGGAAGAAATTATCAGGAGATTATTTACAAAAGAATTCATTTGGCTTTCCTACAAAAGCAAAAAATGCGAATGTCGCCATTTTTACAAAAGAGAACTACAATGTATCTCCTAATTTATATGTGTCTCAGGATGACGGACTGTTTTTAGTTGATATGCCACTTTCCAATCTTAATCCTCAACAAAAAGATTACAACTGGGGAACGGCAGAATTAGTAAAATGGAAAGCCTATACTGGAAAGGAAACGCAAGGCATTGTTTATAAACCCGAAAATTTTGACCCAAAGAAAAAATATCCATTGATCTGTTATTTCTATGAAACATTAAGTGATGGTTTATACACTTATCATCCTCCTTCGCCAACACCAAGCCGTTTAAATATTTCATTTTTTGTTAGTCGCGGTTATGTGGTGCTGGCTCCGGATATTCATTATGGCACAGGTCATCCGGCAAAAGATGCTTACAATCATATTGTAAGTGGCGCAAGATATTTAGTAAAACAAGGATATATTGACAGCACAAGAATGGGAATACAAGGACAAAGCTGGGGTGGCATACAGGTGGCTCAGTTAGTTACAATGACAAAACTTTTTAAAGCAGCGTGGGCAGGAGCTCCTGTTGCAAATATGACCAGTGCTTATGGCGGCATAAGATGGGAGAGTGGGGTGAATCGCCAGTTTCAATACGAAAAGTCACAAAGCAGAATCGGAGCTACATTATGGGAGAAACCAAATTTATATATTGAGAATTCACCACTCTTTCATTTACCCAAAGTAACAACCCCGCTTGTGATAATGGCAAATGATGCTGATGGGGCTGTGCCATGGTACCAGGGAATTGAATTGTTTACTGCTATGCGCAGATTAAATAAAAAAGTGTGGATGCTTACTTATAATGGGGAGGCGCATAATCTTGTTGAAAGAAGAAACAGGAAAGACATTCAAATAAGAGAACAACAATACTTCGATTGGTTATTGAAAGATGATGTGCCACCAAAATGGATCACAGAAGGTGTACCCGCTGTGAAGAAGGGAAAAGATTGGGGATTGGATTATTAAAATATAAATAAAATATTGCAACCCATTGTTGTTTTAGACAGTCAGGAACAATGTAATAAATGACTGGCTTCGGTAGCTCAGTCACAATACATCAAAAAATAAATATGAAAAAACAATTTTTGTTTTGGTTGATCCTGCCCTTAATGGCATTTACCGGTATTGAGTGGGTTACTTTTTCAATTGATGCAAGAGTATCCATTGACTTTCCGATGAAACCCAAACAGAGTGAAAGTTCTGGCAATCCAGTTTGGATCGCCGATGCAAACAGCGACTCAAGATGTATGGCCATGGTAATTGATTTTAAAAACTTTGGAATGGACTCTGTACAACTAGCGGCAGAAATGGGTAAGCCTGAATTTTACGACGATTTCAAAAAAGGTGTACTCGGGCAAATAGAAGGATCTTCAATAATATCTGAGAAAATAACTACCACATTAGGTTATAAAACCTTTGAGTATATCATAAGTATGGGTAAGAAAGATACAAGTTCGTTGAACGTAATGTACAACAGGAACGTTTTTAGTGGTACTAAACTGTATGCAATAAATTTCTTTGAAAAAAACGGCAAGCCACAGGAACAAATAAGGAATCAATATTTCCGTTCGATCAAGATCAAATAAGTTTTGGGTTTTTTATATGTGGCATGCTTTAATTAGAGGCCGTTATTTTTAAAAATGTTAAGCAGCGGTTGCGGCAATGAATTTAACCAGGCTTCTTTTTGCAACAGGCAACAGTGTTTCTTCTACCGGAAATCCTAATTCAATTTGTATTGAAAAAACAGCAGGATTAGGCAGCTGATGCCGGTATTTTATCAATTCTGATTTTATGCTTTCAAATGTGTTTACGAAATTGTTATCCCAGCTATTTACATAAGCTGTTTTCATGCTTCTGTATTTTTCGTCATGTTTTTCAAAAAGGGAAAGACGATAATGATAAACCAGGGTTTGTTTTTGCGAAGTGGTGCTTAAAAAAAAGTATCCTTCTTTTGTATCAAGAGGAATAATGCCAATGGGATTGATGATTATTTTATCTTCCACCATTTCATATATTTCAACACCATTGTTGATCGTTCCTTTCATCTCACTGGCGGAGTAATTAATGATATCTTCCAGTTCCTGCATCAGTTCATCATCTTCTATCATTTGTTCATAAAGCATTTGAAGTTTTTCCCTTTGTACACCGGTGAGTTTTTTTGGAAAATGCTCCTGTAAGAATTTTTTGTTCTCACGAAAAGCGATCAGGTTATTGAAATGGAAAATGATATCAGAAAGCTGCGGGTAGAGTTTACTTTCGTGGAAGTATTTATTTATTTCTTTCAGGTAGGCGAGAAGGGTATATTTTTTCAATTCGAAATCAATATAGCCTTCGGCGAACCAGGTTTCGGATAATGATTTCATAGTTTGTTTGGGTTAGTTACTGTAATTTAAATAAAAGACTTTAGAAATTAAAAGTAAGTTTACCTTAAGTTTGTTAAAAGAAATATCATGCCAAGGATTTTATTGTATTTAAGTGTTATTATTTTTTCGTCCTGTGGATCAGTGAAGTATTATGTTGTTCGCCATGCAGAAAAAGAAACTGCATCGGCTGGCACTACCATGAGCACTCCAAATGATCCGCCACTTTCTGCCGCCGGCAGGGTAAGAGCTATCGAATTGAAAGAGGCATTGAAAGATAAAGGCATCACTTATATTTTTTCTACGAACACTGTTCGAACTATCTCAACGGCACGTCCGTTGGATGAATTGAAAGGAGTTACAAGAATTGAACTCTACAATACAAGAGACTCACTTGATCAGCTGATTCAGAAGCTAAAAGGAATTAAAAAAGGAAACTCGCTGATAGTGGGACACTCCAATACGGTTGATGATATTGTAAATAAACTTTGTGGAGAAATTAAAATACCGGCTGATCTTCCTGATACTGAATACGACAATCTTTATATCATAACAAAAAAAGGCAATGGCTACAAGTTCGAAAATAAAACTTATGGTACGCCTACAAATTAAAAATGCCCCGACCAGTCGGGGCATTCGTGTAATTCGGTTTTAATTCGTGGTCAATATTCTCTCTCCCCATTAAAATTCTCTAATTCTTTTGCCACAGCAGTTAAGAAAGTAGCACCAAGGCTTCCATCAACAATACGGTGATCATAGCTCATGCTTAAGTACATCATGTGACGGATAGCAATACTATCGCCGGCAGGAGTTTCCACAACAACCGGACGTTTCTTGATGGCGCCAACAGCTAGTATCGCCACCTGTGGTTGATTAATGATCGGAGTTCCCATCAGGCTGCCAAAAGTTCCCACGTTTGTCATTGTAAATGTTCCACCCGTAGTATCATCTGCTTTTAGTTTCCCAGTTCTTGCATTATCAGCAAGCATATTCACTTGTTTGGCAAGGCCAACAAGATTCAACTGGTCGGCATTTTTAATTACAGGCACTATTAGATTGCCAGAGGGTAATGCAGTCGCCATTCCTATATTAATATCTTTCTTGATAATTATTTTATCGCCATCCAGTGAACAATTGACCAGCGGGAATTTTTTAATGCATCTTACAATGGCCTCAATAAACAAAGGAGTAAAAGTGATCTTTGTACCTTCTCTTTTTTCAAAATCCTTTTTCACTTTATCACGCCACATTACCAGGCTCGTTACATCGGCTTCAACAAAACTTGTCACATGCGGACTCGTATGCTTGCTTCGCACCATGTGTTCAGCGATCAGTTTGCGCATACGATCCATTTCTATGATCTCAACATTGCCCGTATAATTAGTAAGAGATAAGTTTTGAGTTGTAGCAGGAGTTTCCCTTACCACACTTTCTTGTTGTCGGTTTACCGGCTGATAACTGTGGACTGTCGACTGTTGACTATGAACTTTGCCCGACCTTCTCTCACTCACATATTGCAATATATCTTTCTTCGTCACCCTTCCTTCATTGCCTGTACCGGGAATATTTTCAAGTTCGCTCATGCTCACACCTTCACTGGCGGCAATGTTCAATACAAGTGGCGAATAAAATCGATTGCCAGTTCCGTTAGTTTGATGCTTATAACTTGAAGCTTGATGTGACGAAACCACTTCAGCCACTGTTTCCATTTGCGGTTGACGAACTTCAACTTTTGGTTGTACCGGTGTAGGTTTTGAAGCCACAGTTTCTTCCACACCGGTTTTTATTCTTGCGATCACTGTACCGATCGGCACCACGTCATTTACATTAAATAAAATCTCACTCAGCACTCCGGCAGCAGTGCTTGGCACTTCACTATCCACTTTATCAGTCGCAATTTCCAAAACAGTTTCATCCATCGCCACCGCATCGCCGGGATTCTTATGCCACTTCAATATAGTAGCTTCCATAATACTTTCACCCAGCTTCGGCATTACAAGATCAACAATTGCCATAATTATTTTTTTGTAGTCAGCAATCGAATTTCTATTTATCTTCTGTTGCGACGCTCCGTTCAAGGTTCTGTTCAACATTGAACAATTGCGTCGCAGTTTACCCTGAGCTTGTCGAAGGGTCGCACTTTTGTACGACAGCAATTCTATTGAACATTACAGCTCTTCTTTTCCTCATTTTCTCTTTTAATCTTTTAGCTAATTTTCAACCGGTCAAAGATAATGATTTGAGCATTAAAACCCGATCAAGTGTTAGCGAGAATAAACTTCCTTAAAAAGTTCAACGCAGTATGCGATGTCATTTCAATGTTCCTTTCACGATCAAAGCGAAAAGCGAGTTTTGCTGTTTCTACTTTTCCTTTATTACCAGCAGCGATCCATACTGTACCAACTGGTTTTTCATCAGTGCCACCATCAGGTCCCATAATACCCGATGTAGCCACGACAAAATCCACATTCAACTTTTCAATGGCACCTTTCACCATTTGTATCACTGTTTCTTCACTTACGGCGCCCACTGTTCGCAATGTTTTGTCTGTTACACCAAGCACCCTTTCTTTTACATCATTTGCATAACTTATAATGCTTCCTTTATAACCGACGGAAGAACCAGGATTGGAAGTGATAAGATGAGCGATATAACCCCCGGTGCAACTTTCAGCAGTACCAATCGTTTTATTTTTTTCTTTTAAAATTTTTGTAACTACTGTTGCCAGGTTTTCATCTTTATCGGTGACCAGCCATTCATTAACGAGTTCTTTGAGCACAGTAAATTTTTCATCCAACTCTTTTTCCATTTTTTCTTTATCATCACCTTTTGCAGTTAATCTCAATTTTACCATACCATAGCCTGGCAGATAAGCAAGCTTTATATGCTCAGGGAGAGTCGTTTCGAATTCTTTTATCTTTTCTGCGATCATACTTTCACCTGTACCCATTGTGAAAGCTGTTCGATGTATGATAAACGGGAGATCAAAATATTTTGGGATCCGTGGCAGCACTTCATTTGTCATCAATCCTTTCATTTCATGCGGCACACCCGGAAGCGAAACATATATCTTACCATCTTTCTCGAACAACATACCCGGCGCCGTTCCTCTTGCATTGTGCAGAACGGTACATGTATCAGGAACTTCGGCTTGTTTTAAATTTCTTTCCAGCATCGGTCCCGGCCGGCGATATACTTTATCAAATAAATATTTTACATGAGTTAACACATCTTCGTTAACGATAAGCTGGCCACCAAAATATTTGCAAAGCAAAGGCTTTGTGATATCATCAGCAGTAGGCCCAAGTCCGCCAGTGATAATGATAATATCCGATTCTTTGCTTTCTGCATCCAATGCATTCCATATATCATCCCACACATCGCCAACTGCCACTCTTCTTTTAAGCCAAACGCCGATCTTATTTAATTCCTGTCCTATCCATGCACTGTTTGTATCGATGGTTTGCCCGATCAATAACTCATCCCCGATGGTAATAATACTTGCATTAATATTTTTCATAGGCTGCAAAGGTAGGAGATGGCTAAATTTGAGGGATTAAATGTTCAATACTCAACCATCAATGAAAAAGATCTTCATCAGTTTTTACTTTTTAATTTTGACTTTTTATTTTTTCGGTCAGCCAATTAATCAGAAACTTCAAAATGCATTTACAGTTTTTGAAAAAGACAGCCAGCTAAAACATGCTATCAGTTCTTTGTATGTTATAGATGCAAATACCGGACAAGTTGTATTTGACAAAAACTCCCAGGTCGGTTTGGCACCGGCATCCACGCAAAAAATTATTACAAGTGTTACTGCTTTTGAGTTGCTGGGAAAAGATTACAGGTATAAAACAGATTTTTACCTTTCTGAAAAAGTTGGATCGAATTCTATAATATATATTGAACCTTCAGGAGATCCAACACTTGGGAGCTGGCGTTGGGAACAAACAAAAGAAGCAAATGTATTACACAGGATCACCGATGCCATAAGAAAACAGAATAGAAAAATTTCATGGCCGATCATTATTAATGCTGAAGGTTGGAATACCGAATCAATCCCCGATGGATGGATCTGGCAGGACATTGGCAATTATTATGGGGCAGGAGCCGATGTACTTAACTGGAGAGAGAATCAATTTGACCTGTTATTAAAGTCAGGAAGCAATGTTGGCGATGCAGTTTCAATTGCAGGTACAATACCTGCAAGTCTGAATATGAATTTCGAATCCACTGCTTTGGCAGCTCCAAAACAAACAGGTGATAATGCTTACATATATTTTCAGCCTACAGGCAACAATTATGGCGTTGTAAGGGGAACGATACCCATTAATGAAAATAAATTTATTATTTCCGGGTCGATGATCTCACCGGGAAGCCAGTTTCTTAGTTCCTTAATTGACTCTATCAAAGGATGGTATGTGAAACCTGAATCGCTTGAAAAAGTTGTTCTTTTTAAGAAGTTTGCAAAGAATGTACAATTGATCCATTCGGAAATTTCTCCATCTCTCGATTCCATCGTCTATTGGTTCAATAAAAAAAGTATCAACCTCTATGGCGAAGCCTTGATAAAAACCTTTGCTTATGAAAAGAAAGGCATTGGTTCAACTGACAGCGGCGTAGTTGTCGTTCAAAACTTTTGGAAAGAAAAGGGTTTGGATAAAGATGAATTAGGAATTGTTGATGGTTCTGGTTTATCTCCGTTAAATCGTGTTACTACACATTCCCAGGTTGAGATCCTAAAGTATGCTACAACAAAAAACTGGTTTCCTTATTTCAAAACTGCGTTACCTGAATACAATGGCATGAGCATGAAGAGCGGAACTATTCGTGGTGTAAAAGGGTTTTGCGGTTATCACAAAGCAAAGAATGGAAAAGAATATATCTTCTCTTTTCTCGTCAATAATTATAATGGTTCTGCATCAAGTCTTGTAAACAAAATGTACAAAGTGTTAGACATTCTCAAGTGATTCGTATCTGAGATCACTGGAACAACCAATTATTTAGATTAGATATAAATGGCTGTGGTACTTGTTCTATTCCATTCATATCCCCGATAAAGAAGATCCTTGAACTTGGATGATGAACTATTCCCATTGCCCCCACACCCGTTGCTTGATATCCAAGTACTGTTATCTTAGAAGGATCCCAGCTCTTTATTACTGAACCGGCAACATACTCAAGCGAAGTAACTCCGGAAGTAATTGCATGAGGTTGAAATGATGTGATTGGTCCCCCGTATGCTCCTTCAAACATCAAACCTAAACTCGCAGATAATTGATCATTGACCGTGTTCATCAAATGATCACTGGCCAACAGTAAAGAAGATGATCTGCTAAGGAAGGATGTATATGCCCTAATTTCTTCAGTCGAGTAACTGAAAAAGGCTGTGGGCCGAATGACTTTTGAATACTTATCGAGAAGATCAGCGGTTATGATCGCTCCGCGAGGCAGTTCATCCACCTGGTATCCCAGGCTTCTGAAATATTCAGCAAGTGCTGTGCCCTGGTGAGGATTGGCTGCTGAATAACCTGTTGCGGGGCCTTGTGGAAACCACCAAACGCCACCATCTTTAGATGCATCAACCAATATTGATTTTGATGCAGGTATATTAGTAGTTGGTTTGGGAGAAATGCTTGTTGCCGGATCTGTGGTGTTTAATAATGAGGGTTCCTTGGTACAGCTTAACAACAGAACTGTAAGTGCTGATAAAATGATGGTGGAATGTCTCATAAAACGAGTTTTAATGTATGGTGTAAATTGCAACACTGCGAAGCTGTTTTGAAATTGAATTTTGCAATTATATTTTGGACTTTGCAGTTTTTGCAACTCACAGGTTAAGTTAAACATAATTTCAATAGTTTTAGTCGAAATAACCACTTTATGGGCGAACAAAATTTTAGAAACCATAGCCGTTATATCATTTTATGGACTTTTATAACTCCCTTAATATTGATCGCAATACTTGGAGGCAGTATTGTTAATTTGATCCATGCTGATGCACATACTCATTATTCAGCGGCATTAATTCTTTTGATCTCTGTCGTTTTAATTATTATTTATTGGTATGCCCGTCGGTTTGCATTAGTTGCCCAGGACAGGGCCATTCGTGCAGAAGAAAGCTTGCGTTATTTTATTTTAACAGGTAAACCATTTGACAGTCGTTTGCGAATGTCACAAATCATTGCTTTACGTTTTGCACCTGATGATGAGTTTCCGGCGTTGGCAAAAAAAGCTGTTGAAGAAAATTTAAGGTCCAAAGAGATAAAAGCTGCTATTCAAAAATGGAAGGCGGATAATCATCGGGTTTAAAAAAAACTGCTTATCGATGATATGTCTAAAAAGAAAGGCGCTGCAAAAGATGCGACCCAAATTACTATTATTAAAATTTTTCCAGCAATTGAAAGATCCTGTGTCAGGCTTCTTTGTAAAAGTCCCTGTATCGTTGTTATTATCTGTTCTTCTTTTGATGAAATTTCATAAGGAGGTGCCGGGTTTACATCCTTAAACTGGGGGTAATATTTTATTACGGCATTCCTTATTCTCCAATATTCTTCCGGTGTTAATTCTTCATAAGTTTTCATGAGATTGATGCCTTCGGCTTCAATCTTTTTTTCAATTCGCTCATGTTGCAGATCGCCGATCATGCGGCTCAACATCATAAATGGAAAAAATAATAATGGATAAAACGCTGAGCTAATAGCTACCCATACCATTAAACCAGCTGAAATGAATACAAAGATTTTTCCAAGAATATTATAATCATCCAAAAACAAGCGGTGTAGCAATTGTCCGCCATCAAGAGGATAGACAGGAAGTAAGTTGAGAAGATTCAGGAACACTAATATCCAGGCAAGTTTCTCAAAAAAATAGATGTCCGTTTGTTCTGCAATAAAGTGTGATAACAAACCAAGGATGATCCCCGGCAACGGACCTGCAAGTAATATTACCGCGGATTGCTTTTGTGACACCTCTTGTTTCTTACCTGATACATAGGCACCCATTAGTGGAATAAAAAAAATACCGAGCTCCTGGTATTTGTAGATCTTCATTGCAAAAAAATGTCCCATTTCATGAAAAACAACAACTGCTGTCAGGATCATCACCCATGTCCAGTTATGTCTGAAGAAAAAATAGCCGACAACAAGAAAAAGTG
>JBIOVR010000313.1:0-20367 GCA_044867875.1 Chitinophagaceae bacterium | reverse complement strand
TGTTTGCAAGCAATGCGTCAGGGTTGATAAAGTAAATGTGATGATGTGCCAATATGCTAATGTAGAAATTTAATTAGCATATTATCACATTTTCAAATTAGCAAATTAATTGGTCCCGTAGTACAATGGATAGTACGCAGGTCTCCGGAACCTGATATTCCAGTTCGATTCTGGACGGGACTACTACCTTTTGATAAGTTTAGAATTGTGTAAACGGAAAATAGAAAGTATGAAATCAGAATGTTTTGATATGACTTTTATCACTCTGAACAATATGAAGTCAATTTATTTCCTTGTCTATCTTTAAATTTTGGATATTTGCCATCATTACAAACCTTTTCATAGTAAGTGGTTCGGTCCAATCTTGTTACTTCACAATCCCAACAAGTTTTTCCCCATTGCTTACTGCATGCAAAAGAAAAAACAATAAGGATACTTAGTAGCTTTTTCACTTCGGAAGGTTTTCTTAAAGTTAACATTAATTGGCAATCTTTATTCTCATTTTTTATAGCCGGTGATCTTCATTAGATCATAAACAGGAAACCCTTTGAGGTGCAACCATAAAGGGTCATTTGCAGCTTTCTATATAATCATACTCAATACCATCACTCCCACCAATCCTAAAATAGAGATCAGTGTTTCCATCACCGTCCAGGAAAGAAATGTTTGTTTTAAGGAGATCTGAAAAAACTCTTTAAAGATCCAGAAGCCTGAATCATTAACATGCGAACCGAAAACACTTCCGGTTCCTACAGCTAAGACTAGTAATTCCGGAGAAACTGTTCCGGTTGCTAACAAAGGAGAAACAATTCCTGCTGCTGTTATTCCTGCAACCGTTGCTGAACCAATTGCCACTCTTAATAATGCAGTTATCAACCACGCAAACAGTAATGGATGAATATTCCATTGCGTACTAAATGAAGTAATATAATCAGCCGTACCGCTATCAATTAACACTTGTTTAAAAACTCCGCCCGCTGTAATGATGAGTAATATAACTGCCACACCACTGATTGAATCACTCAGCCATTGCATTACCTGCTGCATTGATCTTCCTTTCGCTATTCCAAGAAAAAGAACAGCAAGCAAAACCGAAAGGAGCAGCGCAATGGTGGCATCGCCGACAAAAAGGATCACTTTCTTCACTATTGATTCTCCAGGGAAAAAAGTGTTTGCTATTACTGCAATAGCGATCAATAATACGGGCAATAATGCCAGCATAAAACTTTCAAATACGCCTGGCAATTTTTTTTCTTCTGTTTCAATTTTTTCTAATGGTGGAATTGGAATATTTAATCTTCTTAAAAACCTGCCCAAAAAAGGCCCTGCAATAATTACTACTGGTATTGCAATGGCAAGACCATACATCAAAGTTTTTCCAAGATCTGCCTTGAATGCACCAACAAGGAACATTGGTCCCGGGTGTGGCGGCAAAAAACAATGTGTAGTGCTTAAACCTGCAGCCATTGGTATTGCTATATATAATAAAGGAAGTTTTGCAGTTCGTGCAATAGAGAAGATCAATGGAACTAAAATGATAAACCCTGCATTATAAAATAATGGTATGCCGACAAAAAAACCAGTAAGCAATACGGCCCATTGAATATTTTTTTTACCGAAAGAACGAATAAGTGTGTTAGCGATCTGGGTGGCAGCTCCACTTAGTTCCAGGATCTTTCCAAGAATAGCGCCTAAGCAAATGATCAATATAACATCGCCCAATGTACTTCCTACACCTGCCTTCACTGCTTTTAATAATGTATCAGGCTGCATGCCGAAAGCAAGACCTGCGAGTAATGCGACAATTAATAAAGAAAGAAAGGGGCTGACCTTTTTATAAGTAAGAAATATTTGTAACCCGATGGCAAGAACAATGATGACAAGCTGCATAAAAATTTATTGAACAGTATTGCTCAATGTACCAATATTATCGATTGAAATATTTATTTCATCCCCGCTTTTTAAAGTAAAATCACTCCCGGGTACAATGCCTGTTCCTGTCATGATCAAACAGCCATTTGGAAAACTACTTTCGCGATAAACAAATGAAACAAGTTCCTGCAAGGTTCTTTTTATTTGACTGATCGCAATCGAGCCTTCAAACACTTTTTTATTATTCCGGTTGATAGCAAGCGATATCGTCGTGTTGCTGTCAAGCGGTTTATCTGTAACATAAATACAGGGACCCAATGCAGCACAACCATCATAGGTTTTTGCCTGTGGAAGATATAAAGGATTTTCTCCTTCAATACTGCGGCTACTCATATCATTGCCGATCGTATACCCAACAATTTTTCCTGATGATGTAACGATCAATGTTAACTCCGGCTCAGGTACATCCCATGTTGAGTCTTTTCTTATTCGTACAAAAGCCTTATGACCAACAATACGATGTGGAGTGGATTTAAAAAACACTTCAGGTCGTTCAGCTTCATAAACTTTTCCATAAAAATCCGCGCCACCCGAAGCTTTACTTTCTTCCTGTCTTCCTACTTTACTTTTTAAATAAGTAACACCGCAGGCCCATAACTCCTGCTGACTTCCTATAGGAGGTAAAATATCTTCAAGAGCAGAGCTATCTCTCTCTTTTATCACAAGAATAAGATCTTCAATTTTTTCAATAAGATTATCATCATTAATAAATGTATCCCAGTTCTCGTTTTGAACTAAATAAAACAGATCGTTCTTCTCAATAACAATTCCTGTCTTTGTCTTGTATAATTTCATACTTAAAAAATTATTTGATTTTAATATCGCTCCAGAGCCACATTAATGATTCAGGTAAAATGGCGCCGCCGTGTTTACCACTATGCGTTCCACTTCCCTTTTCAAATTTGAATTCATATCCTTTAAATTTCAATGCGGATTCCATTTCAAGATTCGCAAGCCACCAATCACCATGTTCATTATTAAGGTCATTACTTCCATCCTGCATAAAAATTTTAATATCCTTCTTTTTATGTTTGCGGATAATAGAAGGATAATTATTGCCGCCCCGAATGTTGGTATAGCTTCCTATCTGGCTAAGTACTTTATGAAAATATTCCGGATGTTCCCATGCAGCAGTAAACGCACAGATCGCCCCTGAAGACAATCCACCTATCCCGTGCATCTTTGGGTCATTGCTAATATTATATTTCTTTTTTAGTTCAGGAATAATCTCATCCATTAACATAACAGTATACCGGTCATCAAGCACATCATATTCATCTGCACGATTACTTACCCGGAAACGATTCTCCGGATAATCTTTTGTGTTATGCCCGGGATTTACAAATAAACAAATGGTGACGGGAAGTTTTTTTTGATGAATAAGATTATCATAAACCACCGGGACACGAAAATCCCCGCTGTCATTTACATAAGCGTGGCCATCCTGGAAAACCATTAATGCAGTCGACTTAGTTGAATCATATTGAGCAGGAACATACACATAGTATTCGCGGAAATTATTATACAACTTGCTTTGCCATTCATATTTTTTAACAAGGCCTTTGGGGACTCCTTCTTTTCTCTGTGAATCGGGACCAAGATGATAAATTGAATCCTGTGCTAAGCAATTAATAGTATTGGCAAATAAAATAAAACCTAAAATTATTTTTTTCATCATGACGGGAATTATTCTCGCATTTTAAATCGCAGCACATACATGTCATTTGTAATGTAGATCGTTTTTTCATCTGGCGATAAAGCAATGTTGCTCGTTGCGTCATCTAATTTTATATGTCCAAGTTTTTTCCCTTCACTGTTAAAAATATAAACTCCGCCGGGTCCCGTAGCAAATACATTTCCATTTTTATCGATCTTAAAACCATCAGGTCCACCTTTCATTGTCTTAGCCTCTTCGGAAGCGCTGTAAAATATTTTTCCATTCGTTAATGAATCACCACTGATATCGAAAATGTACCAGTTAGGATGAGCTCCATCTGAGCAGGCAACGATCAGTTTTTTTTCATCAGCCGTTAATGCAATTCCATTAGGTCTTGTAATAGAATCAACCTGCAGAAGAACTTCGCCATTGGTTTTTACCTTATACACCCCGTTGAATGAAATCTCTTTTTTCGCATCGCTGTCATCCTGTGTTTGCAATCCATAAGGTGGGTCTGTAAAAAATAATTCTCCTGCACTGTTATATACTGCATCGTTCGGACTACTGAATCTTTTGCCTTTGTACTTATCTGCAAGGGTGATAAACTTTGCTTCCGGTTTATCAAGTGGTGCATCCATTCGTGCCATTTGCCTGTTTCCATGCTGACATAAAATAAGATTCCCGTTTTTGTCAAATGCCAAACCATTGCTGCCGGGTTCTTTACATAAGGACGGTTCTGTGCCTGTATAGCCTGAGGGTTTTAAATAAACTTCTTTTCCCTTTGCTTCGGTCCATTTATAAATTGTGTTCATCGGAACATCGCTAAATAAAAGCATATTGTGTTTTTCAACCCACAAAGGCCCTTCACTCCATTCGAAACCTTCAGCAATTATTTCTGGTTTTGCATTGGCTGAAATAATATTATCTAATGCCGCATCAAATCGCTCAATAGTTCCAATGTTTTTATATTTCATTTCCTGGTTTTTGTTTTCCGTGTTGCTATTACAAGCAGTCATAAAAACTAATAAATAAAAGAGAAAATTTCTATTCATATTACAATTAAATTTAAATGCTTTTCAAATCTAAGTTACCCCTTTAGAACAGGATGTTTAGTGAGAGTCTCTTGTTACAACTGAACCCGAACTTCCCTGTAAAAAATCAAGGTCAGCGCCTTTATCTGCGCCTGTTACATGTTTTATATACATGCTGACATAACCTCTGTCTGCTGCAGGTTTTGGAGGAGCCCATTTGGCCCTCCGCTTTTCTAATTCCGCATCCGAAACATCTAAATGTATTTTTCTTTGCTCGACATCCAATTCGATCATATCTCCATTTTGTACCAAAGCAAGATTACCACCAATCGCAGATTCCGGTGATACATGTAATATCGTAGTGCCATAAGCAGTACCGCTCATTCTGCCATCGCTTATCCGGACCATATCTTTTATTCCCTTCTCCAATATTTTTTTGGGCAATGCCATATTACCAACCTCTGGCATACCTGGATAACCAACCGGTCCTACATATTTTAATACCATTACACAATTCTCATCAATATCCAGATGGGGGTCATCGATCCGTGCATGATAGTCTTCAATATTTTCAAAAACAACAGCACGACCTTTATGTTTCATCAATGCAGGAGTAGCAGCAGACGGTTTCATCACTGCGCCATTCAATGCAAGATTTCCTTTTACTACTACACAACCAGCTTCAGCGATCAACGGTTTATTATATGTAGCAATTACTTCATCATTATAACATTCTATATTTCCCTGGATATTTTCCTGATGATTCTTTCCTGTAACCGTAATAACATTTTTATATAATTGATCTTTCAACTCGTTTAAAACAACTGGTAGGCCACCTGCATAATAAAAATCTTCCATTAAAAACTTACCAGATGGCATAAGGTTTACCAATAAAGGAATACGACTACCGATCGTGTCAAAATCTTCTAACTCCAGTTTTACACCGATCCTTCCAGCGATCGCCAATAAATGAATAATAAAATTGGAAGAACCACCTACTGCAGCATTTACCATTATCGCATTCTCAAAGGCTTCTCTTGTAAGAACCTTATCAATGGTTAAATTATCTTTTACCATTTGCACAATTCTTCTTCCGCTTAATTGCGCCATTACTTTTTTTCTTGAATCAGCAGCAGGTATTGCAGCGGCTCCACTTAAAGTCAATCCTAACGATTCAACCATACATGCCATTGTGCTTGCCGTACCCATCGTCATGCAATGACCAATGCTGCGGCTCATACAACTTTCTGCAAACTCACAATCTTCCTGCGTCATCTTTCCTGTCTTCATATCCTCATCAAACTTCCAGACATGTGTACCTGATCCAATTGTTTGCCCTTTATATCTTCCATTTAGCATTGGTCCACCAGGAACTACTATTGTTGGCAACCCAACACTTGCAGCACCCATCACTGTTGAAGGAGTTGTTTTATCACAACCTGTTAGCAACACTACGCCATCAATTGGATTGCCGCGAATACTTTCTTCAGCATCCATGCTTGCTAAATTGCGAAACAACATTGCCGTTGGTTTCAACAATGTTTCTCCTAAACTCATGATCGGAAACTCAACAGGAAATCCGCCAGCTTCCAATACACCACGTTTTACACTCTCAGCATGTTCACGAAAATGTGCATTGCACGGTGTCAGTTCACTGAATGTATTGCAAATGCCAATAACGGGTCGTCCATCAAAATGATCAGGAGGCATTCCCTGGTTCTTCATCCAGCTGCGATAAATGATCCCATCTTTATCTTTCCGTCCGAACCAGTCCTGGCTTCTTAATTGTTTATTCGTTTTCATTTATGTAAAAATAAATGTTCAGTTAACTCATTAGCTCCATGTCTAAAATTGATCAATTCGCTAAAATAGTTTTTTTGTATACTCAAATCCCTGATCCTTCATTAATGGCAGTATAAATATATTCCCCTCCAGAAATTATCTGTCGTGGAAAAAAAACCCTTGTAAAAACAAGGGTTCATTACTATTGCTTTTGCTTGCATGAGAAAACTTTTTATTTATTCCACCAAACTTTTGTATCCAATTTATCCGGTCCCTGTCTTGAAATTGCTGCATTAAAATTTGTTGTATTAACAGATTGCTCGGAGTTTGGATAAGTAAGTCTGAAGATAAAAGCAACCTCCTTCCCGGGATAAGGATTTGGCGCTAATGCAGGAAATCCAGTACGCCTGAAATTTGCAAATGCTTCAGGTGCGTTTAAAAATGAAGCGATCCAATATTGTGTTCCGATTTGTTCCAGTGCCATTGCAGGATCAAATGGATTATTGGTTAAATAAGTTGTTATATCACCAGCAGCAATAGCACAACCCGCATCAAAACTCGCCATCTGTTGCATATGGAGTGTTACTCCTGCATCATAGTAACCTTGCACTGTGCCCGCTGTTATCCATCCTCTTTGTCTTGCTTCTGCTAATAATAATTGAGTTTGTGCTGCTGTGACAAGGAAGCAGGGTGCAGTTTGTTTTACGATACGGGTACGATCCGCCTGGCTAAAATCATAAAAGTGTGCAAGGCCTATAGAAATAGCGTAAGTCTTTGCTGTATTATTGTCAAATCCCAAAGGCAATCCAAACTGTTGTGAAGGAACTGTAGAGCGAGAGGCTGTAGTTTGTGTTCCTCCCGACGTAGCGCCGACATAACGAACTGCGATGGCCTGCAAACGGGGATCGTTTCTATTTTTTAAGGAATCAACAAAAGGTTTAGTAAGATAAAAATTAGCAGCCTCAGTGGAGTTGAGCGTAGCACCAAGCGGATTAGTATAATTAGCATCATGCCTGATTAATGCATTATCAGCATTAGCAAGAATTACTCCACCCGTGAAAGCGGCCTGCACAGTTGATTGGGCTTTCGCAGCATCTGCTTTGCTAAGCCGCATTCCTGCACGCAACAGTAATGAATAAGCAAATTTTTTCCATTGGGCAATAACTCCGCCATATAAAATATCTCCAGTCTCGATTTTACCCGCAGTATTTAATGCAGCTGCTGCTTCTCCTAATTCCTTAATGATGTCAGTATAGATCTGTTGTTGTGCATCGTAAACAGGAAAAAAGTTTTGATCCGTATATCCTTTGGCGCCTTCTGTATAAGGTATATCACCATATTCATCAGTAAGAACCATATAAGCGTAAGCCTGGAAAATGCGGGCCATTTGATACAAATTAGCCCTGTTTGGATCACTCTTAGTCTTTACAATAACATCATTCGTGTTCCTGATCACATTACGATAATGGTTTTGCCATAAAACTTGCGTGTTACCCCTATTGTCTGAATTAAAATTTGCTCCATTTAATACGCCGTTATTTGGAGAAATAATTTGTTGGACAACACCCATATCATATGCGAGTGCCGTACTTGCGGGGAAGGAAGCGTTAACCACTGCATTATTTAATTGGTAAAGCGGATCTATTGCTGTTGGATTGACCTTGTTTGTGTTCAGATCATCAAAACCTTTGTCGCATGATGTAGCAAACAATACAATAGTCAATAAGAAGCTATAGTTAATTATTTTTTTCATGATTAATTGCATTAAAATTTAACATTCAAATTAAAGCCTATTCCTCTCGTAGTTGGAACTCCTGTTGATTCCAATCCTACCAGGTTATCAGAACTGTAACCGAATGATTCCGGGTCAATATTATCAACCCATTTTTTGATAATTAATACATTGTTTGCTACCGCACTAAGCTTTAAACCTTTTATAGGCCATTTTGCAGGAATATATTTTGTAAGGTCGTAGCCAAGTGTAATTTGCCGGAGTTTCCAATACCCGCCATTATAAATTACCTCTTCCATCATACCTTGCGAACGCAGATACCCCCAATATGGATCAACCGGAAAAACTTTTACATTATTTACTGCCCCTGATTGATTTACTCCCTGTCCAATAATGCCGTTATCCCTTCCCTCTAAGGTCTTTTTATGCAAACCATGCCTGATAGCATTGAAGTTTGTACCTGAGAGCATTTTATTTCCTAATTTATAATCGATCAGAACAGAAAGGCTGAGCCCCTTATAGGTAAAAGAATTAAGAAAACCTCCCACCCACTTTGGTAAGGCGCTTCCGAAAAGAATCAGATCGGCACTTCTCAAGGGAATTCCATTGGTACCAAAAACTTTGTTTCCTTTTGCATCTCTTAAAAAACCGTAAGCTGCAATTTGACCTACTTCCTGTCCAACTACTTGCCTTAGCTCTCCCTGGTTACCGAAAACCTGCGTAGCAACTGTAATTCTTTCGCCGGGTGTGCTGGTAAGTAAGCTGAGTACTTTGGTTTTATTATAAGCATTATTAAAAGTAAAGTCCCATGTAAAATTTTTAGATTGGAATGGTATAAGGTTGAGCAATACTTCGAGTCCAAGATTCTCGCTTTTGCCGCTGTTGATCCTTGTATCAACAAAACCAGAACCATCAGATATCTGCGCCTGTACTATTTGGTCACTGGTTATTTTTCTATATGCGGCCAGATCAAGATTCACTCTACTCTTAAACATTTTTAGCTCGAGACCAATTTCGGTTTCTGTAACTGTCATCGGTTTAAGATTAGGGTTAGGCACTGTAGTACCCAATGGCCCGCCAAGAGGTTGAAGCGCTCCGGATGGATTAGCCAGTAGATTTCCATTGATGCCATAAAACAATTGACCGGCATAAGGCGGCACATCTGAGTCGCTTCCTACCTTGGCATAAGCCAGCCTGAGTTTTCCATAATTCAACCAGGATGATTTCAAATGTTCTGAAAAAACATAGCCAATGGAAACTGATGGATAAAGAATGCTGCGATTTTCAGGAGACAAAGTAGAGAACCAATCGTTTCGCACTGTGCCGTTCAAATACAGGAATCTTTTAAAAGATACTTCTGCAGAGCCATACAAAGAATTTACACCTCTTTCTGAAAGATCATAAATAGGAGTTTTTATTCTTGCATTCTGAACAGTATAGAGATCATAGACAACAAAATCTGTAGCCTGTACGCTATTATAGTCAGATCGTCTTCTCATCTGGTTACCACCAAAAGTAAGATTGGCTCCAATATCTCCGAACTGCCGTGTTGCTGATGCCAGGAAATCCAAATTGGTTTCTCTGAAGCGGCGGACATCCTGGACATATTGTCCATCAACAAAACCTGACGGCGCAGGGGCCCTCGAGGCATGCCCTGTTGGGTAATTATTATAATCTTCATCACGTGACCAGTAATCCTGTCCAAACCGGCCCTGGACAAAAAGCCATGGAAGAATATCATACTTAGCTGAAATATTTCCAAAAATTCTATCCCTGCGAATATTGTGAAATTGCTCCGCCAAAACCCAATAAGGATTAGTGCGGTTCATAAACCTCGAATAAATAAATTCACTGGTAGGATATCCTCTTGATGGGTCATATTTATTTGCATCCAGTACATCAAGCGGCATAGAGTTGGCCATCATAAATAAAACGGTAGGAATAGAGTTATCCTGGTTGGCAATATTGGGAGGATTCTTGATCTCCTCATTTGCATAATTTACATTACCAGCAAAGCTCAGTTTATCAGAAAGATCATAAGCAAAACCTAAATTGATCGTTTTACGTTTGAATGTATTATTTGGTGTAATTCCTTTGCTGTCCAAATTCCCCAGGGAAAGATTTAAACCTCCTTTCTCACCTCCTGCAGACAGCGAAATAGTATTAGTAATATTCTGACCGTGCCTGTAAAATTTTGTAATAATGTCGTGCTGTGGAATGTAGGGCAGGGTAAGTCCATTAAACAAAACCTGGGTCATACCGGGCTGAAATTTTTCACCAAATGACCATTGGCCTGAGCTAGGTTTTGGAGCCGTTGGACGAGCATTATTCTCCCCTTGGCCATACTCATATTGATAGTCCGTAAAGTCCAAAGGAGCTTCATCGGTATAATTTAAATTATAAGTAACGCCTATGCCTTTGGTTTTTGGTCGTGATTTCGTCGTGATCATAATAACACCATCCTTTGCCCGCGCACCATACAAAGCTGAAGCTGCTGCCCCTTTCAAGATGCTCATGCTTTCAATGTCATCCGGGTTAATGCTTTGCAGTCCATCACCACCGTCAGATGTGTTTCCACCACCACCTCCTCCCAGCCTATTATTATATGAACCATCACTGTTAGAACCGGCGCCTACAGGGTTTGATCCAAAATTTGTATTATCAATGGGAACACCATTAATTACAATAAGTGGATTATTCTGTCCGGAAATAGATGATTGACCCCTGATCCTGATTTTTGAAGTACCAGCTGGTCCTGTACCAAGCGCTGATATATTTAATCCAGCTACTTTACCCTGTAAAGCATTCATAACATTCGGGCTTCGGTTAACAGTAAGCTCAGCCGGGTTTACATTTGTAGTAGAATAACCGAGGCTTCTTGCCTGCTTGTTAATACCCAATGCCGTCGTTACAATTACCTCTGACATGTTCTCGCCTTCAACAACCATTTTAACATCAACAACCGAACGGCCTGAAACTGCAACTTCTAAAGTTGCATGACCAACATAACTAAATACAAGAGTTGCGGTCGAAGATGCCGTTATGGAATATTTACCTGCACCATCGGTAGTAGTACCGCTTGCCGTTCCTTTAACGGCAACTGAAACTCCTTGTAAAGATTTTCCGTTCTCATCTGACACTGTACCTGAAACAGTTTGAGCTTGAACAGCTGTAAAAAAAGAAAAAGCCAACACTGACAGCATTAGCTTCATGAAGCCGGAATTGTGCAACGGCTTTGCATTTACTTTCATAATAGCAAGTTGTTTTGATTAACAATAGCAATCTCGAAAAAGTGGATTCATCGAAAAATCCAGAATGTAAAGTATCTGACTGTTCACTCAAAAGCTTCCAAAAAAAAACAGTGGTGAATTTTGTACAAGTCGGAACGTGATAAATTCATTTCTTTATAGCTGCAAGAACGATTGCTTAACTTAACAATTGCATGCACCAATTTGTATTTCAACAAGGGCTTTCCGGGGAATTACAATTATTCCCGCACATCATAGAGCTTGGTGCAAAAAAAAACCAGGCAATTCATCTTAATTCATTTCCACAATCTACTTCAGAGTGTATTCGAATTTATTATGTAAATGAAGGAAAATTTGAATGGAGAGTTAATGACGAATCTTATATACTTTATCCCGGCGATGTTTCACTGATCATGCCAAAAGAAAAATTCGGGAGTGAAAAAGGAGTGCTTGAGATCGGAAGTATCTCGTGGATACATATTAAAATATCCAACCACGGAAATAATGAATTGCTAACAGGAAGGTGGAGCAGTCTTTCAGAAACAGAAAGCCAGGCTATCAGCAAAGTTCTTTTAATGAACACCATGCCGGTGCTTTCAAAATTACCGGAAGCCGGAAGGATACTTCGGTACATACATGATGAGATCTTTAACCAGGAAATTGGATATACAACAAGAGCGAATCAACTTATTGACGAGTTGTTTATCATTATTACAAGAAATCTAACAAAACAAAATAACCGTGCAAGAGATTTTCCGAAAGTATTCATGCAACTCGAACAAGCATTGCGTCAAAATCTTTCGCACCAATGGACTGTGGAAGAAATGGCAGCCATTGCGGGCATGGGAACCACTTTATTTAATGAAAAAGTAAAAAACTATACCGGCTTTACACCCTTAAATTATCTTATCAATATCCGGATTTCAGAAGCTATTAAACTTTTAAAGAAAAAAGATGTAAGCATAACGGATATAGCCTTAGATACAGGATTTTATTCCTCACAACATTTTTCAACAACTTTTAAAAAGCTCACTGCCTATACACCGAGTGAGTTTAGAAAAAATAATTTATCACAAGATTAATTGTCATAATATGAAATGTATAATTACCATCGAACTCGGAACAAATGCAGTAAGGGTATTTGCATTTGACCTAAACGGTAATGTCATCGGTTCGCAACGAGGCTACTATCCCACTTTTCACACGGAACCAGATTACAGTGAACAGGATCCTGACCAAATGTTCATCACCATGCTGTATGCATTAAAAAACTTATTGAATGAGCATATTCATCCAAAGAAATATAAAGTCGCTTCCATTTGTTTCAGTGCATCCATGCATAGTGTATTAGCGGTCGACAAAAATGGAAATCCTTTAGGAAATGCAATTACATGGTCTGATAACAGGGCAAAAAAGGAAGCACATAAATTAAAAACATCTGCGCTGGGAAAAACAATTTACACAGCCACCGGTACACCATTGCATCCCATGTCTCCATTAATGAAAATAGCCTGGATAAAAAATAACGATAAAGAAAGATTCAGGCAAACAAGTAAGTTTTTATCCATCAAAAGTTATATCATCAAACAACTTACTGATGAGTACATTATTGATTACAGTATAGCATCTGCAACCGGCTTACTAAATATTCATAAGATAAAGTGGGATGCGGATGCTTTAATATTTGCAGGAATAACTCCAGTTATGCTGCCTGATCTTGTTCCTGTGTTTACTCCATTAGGAAAATTGAAGAAAGCATATCAGAGTTCTCTTGGTTTACCTGCTGATACAAAAATAATTGTTGGCTCAAGCGACGGCTGTATGGCAATATTGGGTGATGGTGTTAAAGGAGAAGGCAAAGCAACGATCACAATTGAAGATAGCGGCGCTGTGAGGGTGATGGGTGATAAAGTTTTAAAAGATGATAAGCAACGTTTTTTTAATTACCTGCTTACTGAGGATCGTTATGTTTCCGGGGGGCCAACGAATAATGGTGGAGTAATCTTTGAATGGTTCTCAAAACAATTCGGTGATTTTAAAAATCCTTTCGATATTGAATACAGTATGCAGGAATTGATCGCAGAAGCATCAAAAGTTCCGGCAGGTTCTGAAGGATTATTGTTCCTTCCTTATTTACTCGGTGAAAGAGCGCCGATATGGAATGCCAATGCAAAGGGAGTTTATTTCGGTTTAAATATAAAACACGAAAGAAAACATTTTATCAGAGCAACTATCGAAGGTATTTTATACGAGATCTATAGCATTGGAAAAACTTTAGAGGAGCATCGGGGTATCAAACGGCTTTCGATCAATGGAAGTTTTGCCAATATTCCTTTCTGTACACAAATGATCGCAGATATTTTTAATAAGCCTGTGCAGCTACGCCAAAATTTTCACAGTGTTAGTTATGGTGCATTCCTTGTTGCTGCAACAGAAATGGGCATCTATAAAAATCTGGATGAAGCTGCAAAAACAGTTGTATTACCTGATGAGTATTTACCTGAAAAACAAAATCACAATGCGTATATGAAATACTTTAAAATATTTGAACGCTTAAGTACCAAGCTGGCGCCAGAGTTCGAAGAGATCGCTAACCTTCAATAATATTAAATCAATTTTCAAATAATAAAACAACGCTATATGAAAAAACGAATGTCGCAAATGATCATGCTGTTGTATTTCTCATTAACAATAACAGCACAACAGGTAACACTTACTCCCGATCAGATCAGAGGATATACTCCCGAATGGAAAGGCGAACGCTTTCCTGACGGAAGACCTAAAGTTTCTGACAAGATGCTGGAAAGATTAAAGAAAGTTCATTTAGAAGAAGCATGGGGAGTGCTTCGCAATAAGGGATATCAAAATCAATTTGAAGGTGATTGGATGATCCAGTTTCCTGATTCCGCAATGACTGGAAGAGTAGTGACAGCACAATACATGCCTATGCGTCCTGACGTTGATAAGATCGTAAAAGAGATCGGTAAGAATGAGAAACGCATCGGCGCTCCAAATTCATGGCCGATTGATGTATTAAAAGATGGAGACGTATATGTAGCAGATAGCTACGGTAAGTTAGCTGACGGTACGCTTATCGGCGATAATCTCGGTAATGCTATTTATGCTAAGTCACATCGCGGTGTAATTTTTTATGGCTCCGTAAGGGATGTGGAAGGTTTGGATGAGATCAAAGGTTTTAATTCCTGGACAAAAGGGAATGATCCCTCTTACATTCAGCAGATGATGCTTAGCGGTATTAATGTTCCTATTCGTATTGGCCGAGCAACTGTTTTGCCCGGTGATGCGGTGCTTGCAAAGAAATATGGAGTAGTTTTTATTCCTGCGCATCTTTTAGATACAGTTGTATTAAATGCTGAGTTTATATCATTGAGAGATCAATTTGGTCATCAGCGTTTGCGTGAAGGGAAATATACACCGGGTCAAATAGATACCGCATGGACAGATGAGATCAAAAAAGATTTTTTGCAATGGTTAAAAGACAATCCTGATAAACTACCGATGAGTAAAGAGGAATTAGACAAGTTTATGAAAGAACGGAACTGGTAAACTGGTCGCTGGATACTAGATTTTGGTAAATGGCATTAAGAATCCAGCGACTAGCATCCAGCATCCAGTATCCAGCATCCAACAACACAAATAATTAATAACTTAAAATTATAAAGCTATGACACCCTCAGAAAAATACTTAAACAAACTTGGTTTAAAAGATCAGGATACAAATGAAGTACCTGGTGTAACCAATAAAAAAGAAGAAAATGAAAATAGTCGTCGTTCATTTTTTAAAAAATCTGCAATGGGCGGCATTGCACTAGGTGGTGCATTTATGTTTTCACCAATTGAAGATGTAGTTGCGCAAACAACTCAGAAAGTAACTCGCTATGGCGCTCCTTCCGATCTAAAAATAACAGATATACGTTATTGCCTCACGGCCGTGATGGGCGGTACCGCCATTATCCGCATTGACACAAACCAGGGTGTATATGGATTAGGCGAAGTAAGAGATGCGGCGGATGTACGCTATGCATTGATGTTAAAAAGCAGGATACTCGGAGAAAATCCCTGCAATGTTGAATTGATATTTAAAAAAATAAAACAGTTTGGCGGACAAGCAAGACAAGCTGGTGGCGTTTGCGCAGTAGAAATGGCGTTGTGGGATATATGTGGTAAAGCTTACAATGTTCCCTGCTGGCAATTATTAGGCGGACGTTATCGTGATAAAATAAGAATGTATGCTGATACACCTGAATCAAATTCACCTGAAGAGCAAAAGAAACTGATCAAGTTTCGTACGGAAGAACAAGGATACACATGGTTAAAAATGGATGTATCGATCGGTGAATTAAAAGGTAAACCGGGTATGCTGGTCAATGATAAGTTCTGGCAAAATGCACAAGGTAACCTTGCACAATGGGGTGATCAAAGTAATATGATGTCCTATGGAAATACATTACATCCATTTACACAAATACAGATCACTGACAAGGGACTGGAAGAGTTGCAAAGCATTGTTGAAAATGTACGGGGCATGGTAGGTTATGAAATTCCGCTTTCTACTGATCACTATGGACACTTTGATTACAACAATGGAATACGTCTTGGAAGAGCATTGGAAAAATACAGGCTTGCATGGTTAGAAGATATTGTTTCATGGGAATATACAGATCAATACAAAAAAATGTCGGATGCATTAGAAACACCGGTACTAACGGGTGAAGACATTTACCTGCTCAAATATTTCAAACCATTGATAGATGCACAAGCAGTAGATATTATTCATCCTGACCTTGCTTCTTCAGGAGGTTTATTAGAAACAAAGAGAATTGGTGACTATGCAGAAGAACATGGTATTGCTATGGCCATGCACCAGGCAGGTACACCTGTTTCGTTTATGGCTTGCGTTCATTGTGCAGCGGCTACTCAAAATTTCCTTGCATTAGAACATCATTCTGTTGATCTGCCATGGTGGGAAAGTTTGGTAAAAACTACTGACGGAAGAAAACTGATCACTAAAGGCTTTGCAAATCTTCCTCTTAGTGCACCGGGTCTTGGCATTGAATTGAATGAGGAAGTAGTGAAGCAACATCTTCATGCTTCTGATAAAACTTATTTCGAGCCAACGACTCAGTGGGATACAAAGCGTTCGCATGACAGGATATTTAGTTAATCATATTAATCTGGTTTATGAATTCTTCAAAAAATATTTCACGAATTTTTTTTAGCCTTGCGGCCATCTGTATTTTGCTATTCGCATTCTTTTCATTTAAAGAAATGCATAATGTAAGCGGGTGGTTGTTGATGGCATTTTTCTTCAGTATTGCTTTTGCATTCAGAGGCAGCAAAACATTGAAAGGGCTTTCATACACAATGATGATCCTCGGGGCAGTTAGCATTGCTATGTATCATCCGCAATATTTTAAAACCCTTGGTAATTATAAATTATCTGCATTGATCATTCCTTTATTACAGATAATCATGTTCGGTATGGGCACAGAGTTAAGTTTAAAAGATTTTGCCAATGTAATAAAAATGCCAAGAGGGATAATTATTGGTGTTGTGGGTCATTACGTCATTATGCCACTTGTCGGCTTTGGTGTTGCAAATCTTTTTAATTTTCCAAGTGAAATAGCTGCGGGGATCATTCTTGTTGGTTGTTGTCCAAGCGGTCTTGCATCCAATGTCATGTCATATCTCGCAAGGGCAAATCTTGCATTATCAGTTTCTGTGACTACAATATCAACAATACTTGCTCCTTTTCTTACACCTCTATTAATGCGGTGGCTCGGCGGAAGTTTTATCGAAATAAATTTCTGGGGTATGGTTTGGGATATTACCAAGATCGTGATACTACCGGTCACAGCAGGTTTGGCTTTTCATTATCTTATTCATGGAAAATTTAAATGGCTTGACAAAGCGATGCCACTTCTTTCAATGGGAGGTATTGCATTTATAATAACGATCATTACTGCTGCCGGAAGAGATAACCTTTTAAAAGTTGGAGCATTACTGATCGTAGCCACTTTTATTCATAATCTCGCTGGTTACTTTTTTGGTTATTGGTCAGCAAGAATTTTAAAATTCACAGAAAAAGATTCAAGAACGATTGCTTTAGAAGTTGGAATGCAGAATGCAGGTCTTGCATCCGGACTTGCGTTGTCAATGGGGAAATTGGCAACCGCAGGATTGGCTCCTGCCATCTTTGGACCTGTAATGAATGTTACCGGATCAACATTGGCAAGCTGGTGGCATAACAGGATACCAAAAGAAGATATTGAAGAAGAAAAAAAGAAATCAAAAGTTGGAATACAAATTTCATCATCATAAATCTTTATACTATGTCAAGATTAAAGTTCATAATGATCTTATTAATAGTTATGGTCTCTGTTGAGCAATTGCATAGTCAGCAGGTACAGATAACAAAAGAGCAATTGATTGCATTAACGCCTTTGTGGGCAGGCGATCGCTTCCCTGATGGTCGTCCAAAAGTTCCTGATGATATTATGAAGCGAATGAAATCAGTAAGTGTTGAAGAAGCATGGGCGGTAATGAAAAACGCAGGCTATGGTTACCAGGTAGCGGAAGGTTGGCAAGTAATAAATCCAGATAGTGTGCTAGTGGGAAGAGCAGTGACGGCAACGTTTATGCCCGGCCGCCCTGATGTCTGGAAGGCTATTGATTCGGCAGGAAAGAAAGAAGGTAGAAGAGCACAAAATGTTTGGGCAGTAGAATTATTAGTGAAAGGTGATGTATATGTAGCTGATCAGTTTGGTGCACATCGTAATGGACCAACCATTGGTGATAATGTAGGCAATGCTATTTATGCCAGGTCAGGTAATGGAATTGTTTATGATGGAGCATTAAGAGATGTGGAAGGATTGAAGGAGATCGATGGCTTCACTGCTTTTTATAGCAGCTATGATCCTTCTTATCATAATCCACAAGTTGATTCGAAGGGGGAAAAAGGAGATCTGACCACGATGATCGTTGGCATCAATCACCCAACAAGAATTCGTACAGTAACTGTTATGCCCGGCGATGTTGTATTGGGGAAAATGGGTGTTGTGGTTTTTATTCCTCCACATTTAGCAGAAAAAGTAGCAACAACTTCAGAGATCGTTCGTCTTCGCGATATGTTTGGTCATCAACGATTGAAAGAAGGAAAATATACAGCAGGTCAAATTGATTCAAGGTGGAGTGATGAGATTGAAAAGGATTTTTCTAAATGGCTGAACGATCACATTAATGAGCTGCCTGTTCCTAAAGAACAGATCCAAAAATATTTGAAGGACCGCACATGGTAATGAAATCAAATAACTAACAATTAAAAATTAGTAATGATAAATTCAACATCACGCAGAAAGTTCTTAAGCAAAGCTGCAATAGCTGCTGCAATGACTCCGTTTGCATCACTGTCAACATTTGGCCAGGGATATGAACAAGCAATTGATAAAACACCAAAGCGATCTGCTCCTGCCGATCTAAAGATCACTGATGTAAAATGCGGCTATATACGGGGAAGCGTTATGGTAAAAATTTATACCAACCAGGATATTTGGGGATGTGGTGAAGGTGTAGATGCAATTCCCGGTACTTATCATTTGGTAAAAAATTTTGGAGCCAGGCTCAAAGGAAAAAATCCATTGAACGTTCATCGCCTTTTTGAAGATATCCGCCGTTCTGGTTTTTTCCAGGGAGCACAATCCGGAATGTACGTTGCAGTTCTTTCAGCAATTGAAACAGCATTATGGGATATTGCAGGCAAGGCATTGAACTTACCGGTTTACCAATTGCTCGGCGGAAAGTTTCGTGATAAAGTAAGAGTGTATTGCGATACAGCTTTGTATCAACGAACCTTACCCGTGCCGAAAGATTTTGCAGATGCTGCATTGAAAGCAAAAGGAATGGGCTTTAATGCAATGAAGTTTGATCTTGACCAGGCCAATGATCCAAATAAATATGATGTATATAACTGGACAGCAAGTCCTGCAGAATTACAAAGAATGTATGATCAAATTGCTGCAGCCCGTGAAGCAGTTGGTCCAAAAATTGACATTCTTGTTGATATGCACGGAAGATATGATGCTGTAACAGGGCAAGCAGTAGCTAAGCTATTGGAACCTTTGAAACTCCTTTGGCTTGAAGAACCAATACCAGCAGAAAATGTAGAAGCTTATAAATTAATTACTGAATCCACAAGCACACCGATCGCAGCGGGAGAAAATCATTACCTGGCTCATGGCTTCAGAAGAATGCTTGAGATCGGTGGAGTTGATATTGTAATGCCTGATCTGCAAAAATGCGGTGGCTTGGGTGAAGGACAACGCATCGCTAATCTTTCTAATTTATATTATACCCCATTCGCTCCTCATATGGTTGCTTCTTTTCTTGGCGCTATGGCTTCTGCACATGTGTGTGCATCTGTTCCAAACTTTTTAATTTTAGAATGGCAATCTTATTTTCATACTGACCCGATGTTCAAGGATATTATAAAATATGATGGCGAATGGGTAAAAGATAGTTTTATCACTCTTTCTGAAAAACCAGGCATAGGTGTGGAAATAAATGAAGAGGGAATGAAGAAATATGCCATTCCAGGAATTCCTTTTTTTGAATAAACAGATCACATTTAAATAAAATAAATCATGAACACTCGTAGAAACTTTTTACAGAAGCTTACTGGTTCATTAATTGCATTACCTCTTTTATCAAAAAAAGATCATTTGGAAAGCTTGAATGAAATAAAAAGTAAAAAATATGATGGGCCTATTTTACGTGTAGCTATCATGGGTCTTGGTAGCTATGGAACCCGTGTAGCAGATGCAATGAAAGATTGTACAAAAGCAAAATTGGTTGGTGTAATAAGTGGTACACCTTCTAAAATAACAACGTGGCAGTCTAAATATAATATCTCTGAAAAGAATTGCTACAACTATGAAAATTATGATAGCATGAAAAATAACCCTGATA
>JBIOVR010000312.1:0-2590 GCA_044867875.1 Chitinophagaceae bacterium | reverse complement strand
AAATGGTAAACGCCGCTTCTTCGGATACAAGAGAAGTAATTCTTAGTGTATTGAAAAGAAAAACACCCAGCCTGCAGTTTAGAAACCTTGAAAAACTTGATGAAGAAAATCTTCGCCAAATACTCACTGAAACAGAAGTTCTTGAATTAATAGAAAAATTAGAAAAGGGTGAATTAAAATGACATCCAGGCAAGTACAGGCAGCGAGAGAGTTACTGATCAATTGTGGTGTTGAAAACCCTGCTGAAATTGATATTAAGGATTTAATCACTTTTCACGATGGTATTGTACAAGAAGTGCCGCTGGAAAATTGTGATGGAAGAATGGTTATGAAAAGTGGGAGATCAATTGTCTCACTAAATTCAAATATTGAATTTCCTCAGAAAAAGCGTTTTGTGTTAGCGCATGAGTTAGGTCACATTATTTTGCATGGAGGCAAAGAAGCAACTTTTTCGGATGATTATGCAACATTGGAAGCATATAAAAACGGCGCACAAGAAATTGAAGCCAATGAATTTGCTTCTGAGTTATTAATGCCAGAACCACTTTTTAAAGAAACATGTTTTAAACAAAAATTTGGGTCGGAGTTGATAAGGAATTTATCTGAAAGGTTTAATACCAGTCTTACTTCGACGGTTTACCGGTATATTGATTTCGGCTCGCACCCTATCTGCGCATTTTACAGTAAAGGTCGTAAGATACAATACTGGAAAAAATCAGAGCAATTCAGATATTGGATTCCTGACAGGAATAAATTAAATGTGCCAGGGGATTCAGTAGCTGAAGAATTTTATTCTAAGGGTAGAATATACACAACCAAAGATTCCGACCAGATTATCACAAAATCAACATGGTTTGAATTGCGAGAACACGATACTGATACTCCGATGTTTGAATTCTGTATAATAACGCCGAGATATAATACAGTTCTGAGTATCATTTGGGAAAAGTAACTTCTACTCATTCCAATTGCCTTTTTAATTCCTCTTTACTAGGCAAATACAATTTATATTCTTTCGCAAAAATCGTTTTATTATCTTCCGGCAATGTGAATTCTACAACTGTTTTATTTTCTTCCTTACAAAGAATAATACCAATGGTTGAATTTTCATCAGGCAGTTTTATTTTTCGATCATAATAATTTACATACATCTGTATTTGACCGATATCCTGATGAGTAAGCCTGCCAATTTTTAGGTCAAGCAATACAAAGCATTTCAATAGCCGATTATAAAAAACCAGGTCAACATAAAAATCATCACCATCAAATGTGAATCGTTTTTGCCTTCCGTCAAATAAAAAACCTTTACCCAATTCCATCATGAAATGCTCCAATTTGGATATGATCTCATTTTCGAGGTCAGATTCTGTATAACTTTCATCTTCTTTTAAATCTAAAAATTCCAACACCGTATGATGCTTCAATGCATCAGTGGGTTTTTCTATGATTTGTCCCTTTTTACCCAACTGTTTAAGCGCCTTCTTATCCTTACTCAACGCAATACGTTCATAGAGGGCAGAATTAAACTGTCTTATCAATTCCCGTTTTCCCCAGTTATTCTGAATGGATTCTATCTCATAAAAATTGCGTTCATTTTCATCGTCAATTCTCAATAGGTGAACATAGTGAGACCAGCTCAAATGCAATGAGATACTCAATTTCCCAGCCACTGGCTCGGATTTCTTAGTTTTTCCGGATTTCCCAGCCGGCGGCTGGGAGATTCTATTCCTGTATAACAAATAAAACTTTCTCATGTATTCAAGATTAGATCGCGAATAGCCGCTTCCGTATTCGGCAGTTAAGTCAGCACTCAATTGAATTAAGGTTTTCTCAGCATAACCGGCCCTTTCTTTTCCTTGCTGCTCATTTTCCACAATCTTTTTTCCGATTTCAAAATTAGTATAGACTATAATGCTGTTTACCTTGCGAACAATATTTGATTTAGCATTTTCGATCAATTCTTTTATAGAAGTATATAGCCCGTTGATATTTTTGCTGCCTTTCATAGATTAGTAAATTAAATTGCCTTTAATTGTTTTTTGACATCGGATTGGATTTTGCTCTTAAGAATATTCATGTCTTCGCTTACTTTCTTATCAAGAACTTTCGCATAGTGTTGCGTCGTCTGTAGATTTTTATGCCCCAACATCTTGCTGACTGATTCCATTGGCACTCCATTGCTTAAGGTCACTGTAGTGGCAAAGGTGTGTCGAGCGGTATGTGTAGTAAATTTTTTATTAATGCCACAGATGCTTGCGATTTCTTTCAGGTAATCATTATACTTCTGATTACTTAAAACTGGTAAGACTTTTCCCGAATTAACACAACCATGGTGATTTTTATATCTTTCGAGAATATCAATTGCAACCGGCAAAAGCGGAATTCTGGATAGGGTTTCAGTTTTTTGTCTATTAGTAAAAATCCATTTACTACCGTCGATACCGATACCAATTTCACTAGACTTTAGTTTCTCAACATCAACAAAGGCAAGCCCAGTGTAACAACAAAAAATAAAGACGTCACGAACTTCATTTAACCTATCTGAAGCAAATTTCTTTTTAACGATGATTTTTATTTCGTGCTCAGTTAA
>JBIOVR010000311.1:0-8673 GCA_044867875.1 Chitinophagaceae bacterium | reverse complement strand
ATTTGGTAGTAAGAAGAAATTTTTCCCTGTTCTTACTGTTGATCTTGAAAATGATTATTTTTTGTTTGTCCTCACTTGCTATAACTGTGTATATTTTATTATTCCCAGATCCGCCAAGAGAAGTAGTATCCAACTCTACAGGGTCGGACATCTTTTTTCCCATTCCATCAAGCTTTACTGCTGCGCAGTGTACAATATTTCTTCTCTGGTATTGGTAGACAGCATAAATATGATCAGTATAAGTAAAGAAATCAACATTGATCATTCTATCATCAGGCAAATATTCATGCTTCACCTTATCAATCATTCTCATTTCATTATCATAAAGACAAATAAAACTTTCGTTTCTTATATTTTTATAAATGAGATAATTGTTTCCCATTTTACCAATTATCTCAAAGTCCATTTTCCGTGAATCATCACGGTCAGGTTCAGATATAAGAATGCGTTGAGCATTTACCGAATTAAATAAAGACGCTAAAAAAAAGAAGAAAACGAACCGGCAAAGCAATTTCATAGAAGCCATTTTTTTACTGTTTAAAGTTACAGTTTGTTGTGCAATTCTTTTCATGATGAAATGATAAAGATGCGGTTTTTCATTTTTTTTGTGAAAGAAAAAAATTGTCCGGCAACAGACAATTATTTTACAAAAAACAGGCCGGTTAAGAAACAATGTTTTTCTGATTTGCATTATTTCTTTTTACCTATACCTTTGTTGGTTAATTCGTACACCTTATCTGTACGGGTATAAAAGAAAATTTTTCGTGAGAATCCCCACCAATAGAGTTACACTAGCTGGTTTACTGGTAGCGATCGGTATTATTTATGGAGACATAGGTACCTCTCCTTTATATGTATTTGGCGCCATAATAAAAGGAAAGGAAATTTCAGAAGAATTGATACTTGGGGGCTTATCCTGTATTATCTGGACACTAACCCTGCAAACAACCATCAAATATGTGATCCTGACTTTGCGTGCTGATAATAATGGGGAAGGTGGTATGTTCTCTCTATTCGCTTTGGTAAGACGACATGGTAAATGGGCCGTGATACCTGCTATGATGGGAGGCGCCGCTGTTTTATCCGAAGGAATTATTACTCCTCCGATTTCTGTTACATCGGCTATAGAAGGTCTTAAGCAAATAAAATTATTTAGTGATATTGGTCAATGGACCATCGTAGGCATTGTTCTTTTCATTCTTGTCATTCTATTTTTCCTGCAACAATTCGGCACTTCTACTATTGGCCGTTTTTTTGGACCAGTAATGCTTGTCTGGTTTAGCATGCTTGCAGTTCTTGGGTTAGGTCATATACTTGATGATATTAAAGTTTTGAAAGCATTCAATCCGTATCATGCTATTAAGCTTTTGACACAATATCCACGGGGATTTTGGATACTTGGAGCTGTATTTCTTTGTACTACCGGTGCCGAAGCTTTATACAGTGATCTTGGACATTGCGGAAGAAGCAACATTCGAATGTCATGGATCTTTGTAAAAAGTTGCCTTATTCTTAATTATTTGGGACAAGGTGCCTGGTTGCTTAATCATGTAGGCTCTTCAATTGACCCAAACATTAATCCATTTTATGCTTTAATGCCAGAAGGATTCAGATTAATCGGAATTCTGATTGCTACTGCTGCCACCATTGTTGCAAGCCAGGCTTTAATTTCTGGTTCCTTTACATTGATCAGTGAAGCGATGCGTTTAAATCTTTGGTCGAAACTCAAGATCAATTATCCAACAGAAGAAAAAGGTCAGCTGTTTATACCTGCAGTAAATATGTTGTTGTTCCTTGGTTGTTGTGGTGTGGTATTGTATTTCCAGAAGGCACAAAACATGGAAGCAGCATACGGCCTTACTATCAACTTTGGAATGCTGATGAATACAACCCTGTTTTCTTATTATTTATTTACACAGAGAGCCCCGCGACAATGGATCATTCTTTATCTTATCGTATATCTTACAGTTGAATTATCATTCCTGGCTGCCAATCTTGACAAATTCACACATGGAGGCTATGTTTCATTTATCATTGGTGGTGTTCTATTTATAACCATGTATATATGGTATAGGGCGAGAAAGATCAAAAACCGCTACGTGGAGTTTGTAAGATTGGAACATTACATTCCTAAGATCCAGGAACTGAGTAATGACAGGTCGGTGCCTAAATATGCCACGCATCTTGTTTACATGACCAGCGCCAACAATCCGAAAGAGATCGAGCACAAAGTCATTTACTCTATATTAAATAAGAAACCAAAACGAGCTGATATCTATTGGTTGGTTCACGTTGATACGTTGGATGACCCTTATACAAGTGAATACAAGGTGGATCATATTATTCCAAATGATATTATTAGAATTGAATTCAGGCTTGGCTTCAGAGTACAACCTAGAATTAATCTGATGTTCCGCAAAGTGGTGGAAGATCTTGTGGCAAATAAAGAAGTGAATATTTACAGTCGTTATGAAAGTTTGGAACGCAGCAATACAGTTGGTGATTTCCAATTTATAGTAATGGAAAAATATTTAAGCCAGGATAATGAACTTCCATTCTGGGAAAGGGTTGTGATGAAATTTTATTTCTGGTTAAAAGAAATAAGTTTATCTGAAGAAAAAGGTTTTGGACTTGATCTGTCAACTGTAACCGTAGAGAAATTTCCATTGATAGTAGCTCCTGTTTCTGCAGTAAAATTAAAAAGAATTGTAGATGAAGATGAACTGTAAATAAAAAATAATCATTCCTTTTCTCTTTATTACTTTTGCAAGTCATATTAATAGACCCGTCATTTGAAATCTGCTCCGGGTCGCAATTATGTCATTAAATCTCAAAAAGGTTTCTCCGCTTGGTTTATTAGTTGCTCTTGGTATTATTTTCGGAGATATAGGTACCTCGCCGCTCTACGTGTTCAACGCCATTATTGGTTCAAAAACTGTTTCAGAACAATTGATTATTGGCAGCCTTTCGTGTATCATTTGGACATTGACGTTACAAACCACCATCAAATATGTAATTCTTACTTTAAAAGCAGATAACCGTGGTGAAGGTGGCATCTTCTCTTTATATGCACTTGTAAGAAGAAGAAGACGATGGTTAGTGCTTGCTGCTATGATCGGCGGTGCAGCATTATTGGCTGATGGAATGATCACCCCTCCTATTTCCATTACTTCAGCTATAGAGGGTTTGCGACAGATACCACGATTCAGTAACATATCACAACAAACCATTGTTATTATAGTATTAGGAATTATTTCCATCATATTTTTTTTACAAAGATTTGGTTCGGCTTCTATTGGCAAACTTTTCGGACCAATAATGCTGATATGGTTTTTGATGCTTGCAACCATGGGACTTCTTCACTTCCTGGATGACTGGAATATTTTTAAAGCGCTGAATCCATATTATGCGATCGATCTGCTCACCAATTATCCTAAAGGATTTTGGATACTTGGTGCTGTGTTTCTTTGTACCACGGGAGCTGAAGCATTGTATAGCGATCTTGGTCACTGCGGCCGTGGAAATATCAGGGTGTCATGGATATTTGTAAAATCATGTTTGGTCATAAACTATGTGGGGCAAGGTGCGTGGCTGCTTGCAAACTATGAAGGCAAAGGTTTTGATGTATCACAATTAAATGCCTTTTATGGCATCATGCCAGAAGGCTTCCGGATCATCGGCATCGTGATCGCAACAGCAGCAGCCATCATAGCCAGCCAGGCATTGATCTCCGGCTCATTTACACTGATCAGTGAAGCAATGCGTTTAAATCTATGGCCGAAATTCAAGATCCGATATCCATCGGAAGAAAGAGGGCAGTTATATGTACCTGCAATAAATTTTTTATTGTATATAGGATGCGTTTCTGTCGTTTTATATTTTCAACGTTCATCAAGTATGGAAGGAGCTTATGGTCTTGCTATCACACTTTGCATGATCGCTACATCCATACTCTTTGCAAACTTTCTTGTATTACGAAGAGCAAACCCGATTCTCATTTATCTTTATCTCGCCGTATATTTTACCATCGAAGGCTCATTTCTTATTGCCAATCTTGAAAAATTTCCTCATGGTGGTTTTGTTGCATTCATTGCCGGTGGTGTTCTTTTTTTCAGCATGTATATCTGGTACCGGGCAAGAAAGATCAAGAATCGCTATGTGGAGTTTGTCCGGTTGGAAACTTATATTTCAAAAATACAAGAGTTAAGCAGTGACAGATCAATACCTAAATTCGGAACTCACCTTGTTTATCTAACCAGCGCTGATAATCCGAAGGAGATCGAGCATAAGATCATTTATTCAATACTAAATAAAAAACCAAAGCGGGCCGATATATATTGGTTTGTACATGTGGATACGATGGATGATCCTTATACTTGCGAATACAAAGTCGAACACATTATTCCAAATGATATTATTCGTGTTGATTTTAAATTAGGTTTCAGGATTCAGCCAAGGATCCATATTTTATTTCAACAGGTGGTGGAAGCATTAGTGATCGATCGGGAGATAAATATTTCATCAAAATATGAAACGGCAGACAGCAAAGCGAAAGCAACTGGCGACTTCCAGTTCATCGTAATGGAAAAATACCTGAGCCATGATAATGATCTTCCTTTCTTTGAACGTATCGTTATGAATTTTTATTTCTGGCTTAAAGCGATCAGCTTATCTGAAGAAAAAGGATTTGGTCTTGACCAAAGCAATGTAACTGTTGAAAAGTTTCCGCTCGTCATTGGAGAAGTTGAAAGACTACCGCTACGACGAATACTGGATCAATAAAAAGTAAGGGATCAGATTCATCTAAAACTATTATCTTTTCTATCTTAACTGCTATCTCATTTGCCACATTTTATTTACTATATCGTTGGTGGAATTATCCTTCTTTCAGTACTTGTCTATTTTTTCCAGGAAAAATTTATTTTCAAACCAGAAAAACTAAAACAAGATTTTGAATTCAAGTATGATGTTCCATTTCGGGAATATTTTTTTGATATAGAACCCGGCGTAAGAATAAACGGGCTTCATTTTTTCAGAGAACAACCAAAAGGCCTCATACTTTATTTTCATGGCAACACAAGAAGTATAAAAGGCTGGGCAAAATATGCAAGAGATTTTTATCGTTACGATTATGATGTCATATTGTTGGACTATCGTGGTTTTGGAAAAAGTACTGGCAAACGTGGTGAAAAAGAAATGCTCAATGACATGCAGTTCATTTATGAAAAATTAAAAGAACAGTACAAAGAAGATCATTTAATAATCTATGGACGAAGCATGGGAAGTGGTTTTGCCAGCAAACTCGCTGCAGATAATAGACCACGATATTTAATTCTCGATGCTCCTTATTATAGCTTTAGAAAAGTCATAGAAAGATTATTACCTATTTTACCTATAAGGCTGGTGCTGCGGTTTCATTTAAGAACTGATAAATGGATGCAGGCGGTAAAATGCCATACTTATATTATACATGGTACAAAAGATCGGTTAATACCAATATCTCATAGTGAAAAGCTTCAAAAGATCAATCCAAGAATGATAACCCTGATCCGCATTCATGGTGGTCATCATAATGATCTCCCCTCATTTGACGAGTACCACAATTTTATTAGGGACATTTTAAAATACTGATCCTGGCACAGCGAAATTTTCCCATTGTTAAGGAATCTATAATTAACAGCTTTTAGAGTTACATGGATTACTGTTTGAACGTATTACTTGTAAATGGAGGTATATATGAGAAAAATCTACACATTAGTAATTCTTGGTTTTGTCTTGTTAGTTGCCGGTTGTAAAACAGCAGCTAAGCTATACGACAAGGGAAATTATGATGAAGCTGTTGAGCTGGCAGTAAAGAAACTGCAGAAAAAACCCAATGATGAAATGAGGGCACTGCTTCAAAGTGCTTATCAGTATGCGGTAAATGATCATGAGACACGCATTCATCAACATAGCTCAAGTACAAACGATCTAAAATGGGAATGGATCTATTCAGAGTATGCTTCATTGCAGAAGCTATATGATGCGATCCATCGTTCTCCTGAAGCATTGGCGATCGTAGATCCTGCAGATTATTCATCTTACCTGCACACTTATGCTGATAAAGCCGCCGATACAAGATTTCATCGTGGCATGATGTGGATGGATAAAAACGATAAACTGAGTTTCAGAAACGCTTATCATGAATTTGAAGCAGCGTTACAGTACAGACCCGCGGATCTTACTTTTATTGAAAGAAAAAATGAAGCCTATGAAAATGCAGTGGTCAATGTCGTTGTAATGCCAATGGAAAATAACCGTTACCGGTTTAGCTCTTATAACAATTATGAGATCACCAATTTTGAAAATGACTTGTTGCGCCAGTTACAGTATAACACAGGTAACCAGTTTGTGAAATTCTACAGTTCCTGGGAAGCAGATAGCCGTAATATCCAGGTTGATCAGTTTGTTGATTTTCGTTTCAGCATTTTTGATCTTGCCAGAACAAGAGATGAAAGAAGCACAAGAGAAGTTTCAAAAGATATTGTTGTAAAAGAAACAGTTTATCGTCCTGACTCAGTTGTAAAAGAATATAAAAAAGTGTTTGCAAAAATTACAACTACAAAAAGATCTATGTTGTCTGAAGGTAAACTGCAGATAAATGTCCGCGAGGCAAGTGGTCGTTGGTTATGGAATGATGATATCCGTGGTAATCACAGCTGGTGTACAGAATTTTCAACTTACACTGGTGATGAAAGGGCTTTGAGTGAAAGTGATAAGCAACTTGTAAACCGCAGACAGGATTATCCACCTAATGAAGAAGAAATAACCAGGTGTATAATAAATGAGATAAACAGCAATATGTCTGGCAGAGTAAGAAATTATTTTAGTCACTTATAGGGTTCAATATAGGTTTAATGGGAGGACATGATTCGTTCATGTCCTTTTTTGTTTTCATCTTTGCCGGTAATGAAGATCAATTATAAAAAAGTTTGGAAATGGATTAAGATACTTGCCATTGTATATGTTCTCGGAGGCGTAGCACTATATTTCTTACAGGATTATGTTCTTTTTCACCCGGTGACATTAAAAAGAAATCATAATTATAATTTTCCTGAAAAATATAAGGACATCAATATTCCGATCACTGAAAATTCCAATTTGAATATTGTTCAATTCTTTTCTACTGACACAATAATAAAAGGAGTGGTCCTTTATTTTCATGGAAATAAAAAAAATATTTCCTGGTATGCAAAGTATGCTTCCTACTTCACAAGGCATGGATATGAAGTTTGGCTGATTGATTATCCCGGGTTTGGAAAAAGTACCGGCAAGCTCACTGAACGAACCTTGTATGACTGGGCAAATTATATGTACAATTTTGCCCGTACAAGATTCAACCCTGATAGTATTATTATTTATGGCAAAAGCATGGGTACCGGTATTGCGACACATCTTGCATCATTACAACCTTGCAAGAAACTGATCCTCGAAACTCCTTATTACGATTATCCTTCTGTCATTAAGCATTATCTCCCCATTTATCCAATTGAATGGATGATACATTATAAGATCCCTACGCATGATTATATTGAAAAAGTAGTAGCCCCTATCACAATTTTCCAGGGAACGGACGACAGGCTCGTAACATACAGTAATGCAAAAAGGTTAAAGCCATTTCTAAAAGCTGGAGACGAATTTGTAACAATTGATGGCGGCAGCCACAATGATCTTTATGATTTTAAAGAAACGATTGAGAAGTTAGATTCCTTGTTAAGGGACTAACCTGAAAGTGGTATTTTTCCGAGTTTACCACCTCCCTAATTTTGAGGCATGAAATTTTTTATAATAATACTGCTTTGTAGTGTTTCCTTAAATGCAATTTCCCAAAAAACCTATTCCGAGGTCTTAGGTATGGCAAAAGAGATTAAGGTCATTGACCGGTTATATCTTGACATCCCTAATCTCGATAAAACAGAAATTGATGCTGCAACTGCATATAAATTTTTCGGGAAAGCTTATGTGTCGAATGGCGACTTGCCTCACGATACTAGATATTATATATCTGGTAAAATAACAAAGCATCCTGATTTTGACCTGTTATTCCTTTATGCTGAAAAAAGCATCTTCGATACCCTCAAAAACTTTGAACTGTTATTATTAACAACAAGAAAAGATGGAACACAAATTTCAATGATCGAAGCGGCGTCATATCACCATTATATTCGCAATGGTAAAATTCAATTCAATAAATCCCGTTCATATTTATATAGGGGCTTTAAAATAAAACAAGAGAACGAAATATCAGCTATGAATAAAAAACATAAAGCCGAGTACCGGATCAATGACTATGGAGTTTTTGTGTTTTATCCTAATTACGCAAAGAACTGATATTATTCATCATTCCTCCAGTGTCGCTTTATTATTCCCAACTTTTAATTTATAACCAACGCCTATCTTCAACGCATAGTTTTCTTTTCCATGACTTACAGGAAAATCAAAACAAACTGGATAATCATATTCAGCAACAGCATCGCGAATGATCTCATGCACAGTTTGTCCAAAAGGTCTTTCTGTATCTTTCATATCAGTAAAACCGCCTACAATAAGACCAGCCAGTTTATCAATTTTGCCACTACGCTTTAACTGGTACATCATTCTGTCAACATTATATAAGTATTCACCCACATCTTC
>JBIOVR010000310.1:0-6409 GCA_044867875.1 Chitinophagaceae bacterium | reverse complement strand
CTGGAGAGATCGTAGAGAAGTTAAAGCAGAAAAACATTCTTTGTTATGCTATAGCTCCTGATCGTGTACGATTAGTTGTACATCTTGATATAACTGAAGAAATGGTCAATAAAACAATTGAAATTATAAAAGCTCTTTAAGATCATATGTTACCTAAAATTAATCCAACAAATACAACAGCGTGGAAATCCTTACAAGAACATTTTTCTGAAATGAAGAATGAGCATATCAGGGAATTATTCAAATCAGATCCTGACCGATTCTCAAAATATTTTATCGTTAATCGTGATATTGTTTTTGATTATTCTAAAAATATCATCAGCGAAAAAACAATTCAATTGTTGCTTCAATTGGCTAACGAATGCAGATTGAAAGATGGAATTGATGCCATGTTCAATGGAGAAAAGATAAATGAAACAGAAAGCAGGGCTGTTCTACATACAGCATTAAGGAATCTTTCTGCTGAACCAGTGTTTGCCGAAGGCAAAGATGTGATGCCGGAAGTAAGCAAGGTATTAAAGCAAATGAAAAATTTTTGTAGTCGTGTGCATGATGGAAGATGGAGGGGCTATACTGGAAAAAGGATAAAGTATATTGTAAATATTGGTATTGGGGGAAGTGATCTTGGCCCATTAATGGTTACTGAAGCTTTGAAACCTTATTGGTTGGAAGATATTCAAACTTTTTTTGTATCGAATATTGATGGTACACATATCGCCGAGGTTCTAAAGAAAATAAAACCGGAGAGAACGCTTTTTCTTATAGCGTCAAAAACATTTACTACACAGGAAACGATGACGAATGCTTTTACAGCAAGGGAATGGTTTCTTGAGCATGCCATCGATGAAAAACATATCGCTAAGCATTTCGCAGCCTTAAGCACGAATGAAGCTGCGGTAGTAAAATTCGGGATCAATAAAAGGAATATGTTTCGATTTTGGGATTGGGTTGGCGGCCGTTATTCACTTTGGAGTGCTATTGGTTTATCAATAGCATTAACTATTGGTTATAAAAATTTTGAAGAGCTACTTGCAGGTGCTTATGACAGTGATCAGCATTTTAAAAACTCTTCGTTTGAAAAGAATATTCCGGTCTTGATGGGCTTGATAGGACTATGGTACACTAATTTCTTTGGTGCACAAAGCGAGGCTATACTTCCTTATGATCAATACTTACACCGATTTGCCGCTTATTTCCAGCAGGGAAATATGGAAAGCAATGGAAAATCAATTGATAGAAATGGTGAGCCGGTTGAATACACAACCGGTCCGGTCATTTGGGGTGAACCCGGAACAAATGGCCAACATGCATTTTACCAGTTGATACACCAGGGTACGCATCTAATCCCATGCGATTTTATTGGCGTAGCGCAAAGTCATAATCCAATTGGAGATCATCATCAAAAACTAATGAGTAATTTTTTTGCTCAAACAGAAGCATTGATGAATGGAAAAACTGAAGAAGAAGCAGAAGCTGAGCTGGAAAGTTCTGGTTTAAGCAATGAAATAATTTCAAAGCTCCTACCCTTCAAAGTTTTTGCTGGCAATAGACCAACAAATTCTTTTTTAATAAAGAAAATAACTCCGTTTACCCTTGGACAACTGATCGCTTTATATGAGCATAAGATTTTTGTGCAGGGAGTTATCTGGAATATTTTCAGCTTCGATCAATGGGGTGTGGAACTGGGAAAACAATTGGCGAATAAAATTTTGCCTGAATTAAAAGATGATGAAAGAATTTCATCACACGATTCTTCAACCAATAGCCTGATAAATATTTTTAAAGAGATGAAAAATGATTTAACTTAACAGAAAATAAACCTGCTATGAAAAAATTATTTTTTTTACTGCCTGTTTTATTTTTCATAAAAGCATTTGCACAAGAACCTTACGATTTTAAAAAATTCAAAGAAAATAATCTATCAAAACCCGGTAAAGTCATGAGGGGAATAACCTTGTCTGATCCCAGCGGTACTTTTATTTTACCCTTGGATAAAAATATGTCGATAGATTCTTTGCAGAAAATTACGGACGTATTACAAAAAATCAGAGAGAAGCAGCACACGGGTACATTAATTTTTACCCTGCTCAACGGTACAAAAGTTTATACTTTACCACAGGATCACATGCCTTGCCTTGTACCGGATATATCACAATTCAATATGCCTGTATTTGGTAAAGGATCAAAAATAACCGGTATGCCTCCTGGTTTAGTTCCGCCTAATAATATCATTCCGGAAAAATAAGTCTTAAATAAAAACCCCTTCGATGAAGGGGCTTAGTTTATATATAAATCAGCTTCGGTTTACTTGATCTCTTTCAAATTGTACATTTTGCCTATAAATCAGAAGTTGTGTTGGCATCTTTGTTCTCCCCTTGTTTTTCTTCATGCCCCCTTTCTTTTCCTTCTAGTTTTTTCTCAGAATAATGCTCCCACGTAAAGTATCCGAAAATAGAAAGCAATGCGACAAGCACCACGAGTGTAGATCTCTTTTGCATAGAAAATTGGATTTATGAAGACAATAACCTATTCAGATTAAATAATTAAACGGAAACAAAATACAAAAATTGCAAAAATTAAAAAGCCCTCAAAATACTTGAGAGCTCTACTTGGTATAATTACTTTAAAAAGGATTTACCATTTATCTACATCCTCATGTGTACCATTCTCAGATGGTGTTGGGGTTGGTTCAGTCTTCGCTTCTGCTATTTCATTATTCACATTGGTTACTGTTGCTTCAGGGTTTTCGCTTTCGCCATTTTCTGAAGGCACATTATCATGATTAAATGCATCGAAGTCAAAGTCGGGCATTAATTCTGTTTTTACATAATCAACCGCTTCGCCAAGTGCTTTTATAAACTTATTAAAATCCTCTTTATAAAGGAAGACCTTATGACGGTCATACCCGTTATCATTAAACCTTTTACGGCTTTCGGTAATTGTCAGGTAATAATCATTACCACGAGTTGTTCTTACATCAAAGAAATAAGTCCTGCGTTTACCAGCACGAATCCGCTTGCTGTAAATGCTTTCCATTTTGTTTTCGTTGTTATTCTCGTACGCCACAGTTAGTTGTTTTACTGATTAATAATCATATTCTTAGGCAGTCACAAATATAATTATGTTTTTGATATAGCCAAATTTGTGGGGATTTTGTTTCCCGTTTGCGTATTTTCTCTTATCGGGACTGAGAATCCTGCTGTTGCTGACGATTATACAATTCTGTATAGAAACCATTTAGATTGAGCAACTCCTCGTGAGTTCCCTTTTCTACTATTTTGCCGTCCTCGATCACAACTATTTTATCAAAGTGAAAAAGGGAAAAAATGCGGTGTGTTATTATAATTGCAGTCCTGTTTTCCAGGTATTCATATAAGTTGCCAATGATCTCATTTTCAGTTTTTGTATCGACTGCGCTCAGACAATCATCAAAGATCACTAACCCATGGCTTTTTATTAGTGCCCGGGCAATTGATATCCGTTGCTTTTGTCCGCCACTTAAGGTAACGCCTCTTTCGCCGATCATTGTTTCATATTTTTCTCCAAAGCCCAGGATGTCTTTATGAACACTTGCCTGCATGGCCGCTTTTTCCACCTGCATCATGTTACCATCTTTCATTCCAAATGAAATATAGCTAGCTACAGAATCGCTGAAAAGAAAAACATCTTGCGGAACATAGGAAATTTGTTCACGTAGTAATCTAAGATCAATTTCCCGGATATCTGTTCCTTCAAGTTCAATAGCTCCATTGGTCGTATCATACATTCGCAACAACAACTGTGCAACGGTAGATTTGCCACTACCCGTTCTTCCAATGATGGCTATCTTCTCTCCTTTTTTTATTGTTAAACTAAAATTCTTTAATGCTTCAATGCCTGTATGAGAATAAGTAAAATCCACATTACTAAACTCTATATTCCCGTCGATCTTAATTTTTTTAGCCAATGGCTTGTCATAAATAGCTGGTTTAGTATCTAAAAATTCATTTAATCTTTTTTGGGAAGCGGCAGCTCTTTGTATCATGCTCGCTGTCCAGCCAATAGCGCTTACGGGAAATGTGAGCATATTTATATAGATCACAAACTCAGTAATTGTTCCAAGTGACATTCGATCAAGTCCATAATTAATATAATAATACCCACCAATCATAATAGTTAGCAGAGTACTTAAGCCAATAAGCAAAGCCATCGATGGAAAATATAATGATTCCACTTTCGAGAGTCCGATCGCATTTTTTTTATATTCTTCGCTATTCTTATCAAAAAAACCAAACATGGCTTTTTCCTGGACAAATGATTTTATAACACGAATACCGGAATATGATTCTTGTGCATTTGTTGTAAGGTTGGCAAGCAATGCCTGTATCCTTTCGCTTCTTTTATTGATAATGCTGTTCACATAATAAATTGTGATGGCAAGTATTGGTAATGGTGCAAGCACATACACCGTTAGTTCTACATCTTTTTTAAGCATATAAAATAGACTCAATGAAATAAGCGCCACAAGATTGATAAGATACATAATAGCAGGGCCAGTAAACATTCTTACTCTTGCTACATCTTCTGCCATACGGCTCATCAGGTCGCCGGTGCTGTGTGTTTTGTAAAACGAGGTATCAAGCTGCTGGTAATGCTGAAACACTTCATTTTTTTGATCGTATTCGATATGGCGACTCATGACAATGATCGTTTGCCGCATCAGGAACATAAAGAATCCGCGAAGCAATGCAAGTAATAAAATCGTGATGCCGCAGAGAATAACGATCTTGGACAGGTCTGATCTTTGTGAAAAATCCCTCTCAATCCATTTTATAAATTTCAGAACAAAAAAATCATACTCATGATCATGTTTAGTTGAAGCTGGCCTGGTAATATTTTGTGTTGCGTCAATGCTTTTCTGAACATGATCAATAATAAACCTCGTTACTTGTGGTACAAGTACCGCAAAGTAGTTTGAGACAATAATGAACAATGCGCCAATGCCAAGTCTTATCCTGTATTTCCAGAAATATTTATTGAGGGCTTTGAGTTGTTTCATTCAGGCACAAAAATAAGTTTATGCGTTGATGAATTTTGGAATAGTTTGTTACGATGAAGTAAAATATTTACTTCAAAAACAAAGAGCCGTCTGACCTAAGTGAGACGGCTTTTTATTTTTATAGATCTTGTATCATTGCAAAGATTGATAAATACCGTATTCTAGCCCTCTTAATTCAGCAAGTCCTCTCAATCTACCAATTGCAGAATAGCCGGGGTATGTTTTCTTTTTAAGATCATCCAGCATCTGATGACCGTGATCAGGACGCATGGGAAGCGAAATGTTTCTTCGTTTTTGTATTTGTACTACCTCTTTTACTACTTCAAACATATTTGTATCACCAGCTAAATGATCGGCTTCATAAAAATTTCCTTCACGATCACGTTTTGTATTTCGCAAATGAAGAAAATGAACATGATCTCCAAATCGTTTTAGCATTTTCGGAATATCATTATCCGCTCTTGCGCCAAAACTTCCTGTACAAAAACATAACCCGTTTGCAGGAGAAGGAACAGCTTCTAACAAAGCAGCAGCATCATTTTCTGTACTCATTATTCTTGGTAAACCCAATACTGAATATGGAGGGTCATCAGGATGTATCGCCATTTTTATATTACACTCTTCAGCAACCGGAACTACTTCGTTTAAAAAATAAAAAAGATGCTCTTTTAATTTCTTTGCATCAATTCCTTCATATTTTTTTAATTCTGTTAATACCAGTTCAGGAGTAAATGAATCGTCACTTCCCGGTAAACCCAACATCATGTTCGAATATAATTTCTTTTTTTGTTCTTCCGTCAATTCTTCACTTCGCTTTTGTGCTTTGCTTAGTTCAGCGACAGAATAATCTTTTTCGGCGCCGGGTCTTTTTAATAAATACAGATCAAAAACCAAATAATCAACACGGTTAAAATAAAGTGCCGTGCTTTTATCAGGCATTTCATATTGAGTATCTGTCCGCAGCCAATCAAGTACTGGCATGAAGTTATAAGTGATCACTTTTAAACCACAAGCAGCAACATTGCGAATGCTCTGTTTGTAGTTTTCTATATGCTTTAGATAATTTCCGTTTTGTCTTTTTATATCATCACTTACCGGTAAACTTTCAATAACCGTCCATGTCATTCCTGCTTCGTCAATAACCTTTCTTCTTTTATTGATCTCTTCAATTGTCCAAACTCCGCCGACAGGAATATGGTGAAGCGCCGTAACGACACCTTCACAACCTGCTTGTCGTATATCAGGTAAACTTACCGGGTCGTTTGGTCCGAACCATCGCATGGTTTGATGCATTAGCATAGTCATAGCTGCAAAAATACTCGAAAGATTAGTGTGAATAGTGAATGGTCAATGGTGAATTAGTAACTTATT
>JBIOVR010000309.1:0-6915 GCA_044867875.1 Chitinophagaceae bacterium | reverse complement strand
CATCGCACTACTTTGTTTGAACCGATCATGAGTGAAGCAAGAACTCTTGTAAAAGAATTGATGGGTCTCGATGATGATCATGAAGTTCTTTTTCTTCATGGCGGCGCTACTACGCAGTTCATGCAGGTGCCAATGAATTTGCTGAATGAAAATGAATTGGCTGCTTACACTGATACTGGTACATGGGCTATAAAAGCAATTAAAGAAGCAAAGTTGTTTGGGCATGTGGAAATCGCCGGCTCATCAAAAGAAACTAATTATACAACAATACCAAAAGAACTTTCTGTTAGCCCTACCGCTGCCTATTTACATATTACAACTAATGAAACCATCGCAGGTACACAATGGAAAGATCTTCCATATAACTGTGGAGTTCCTTTAGTGGCTGATATGAGTAGTGATATTTTGAGCCGTGTTCTTGATTACAACAAGTTTGATATTATTTATGCGGGTGCACAAAAAAACATGGGAGCTGCAGGAGTAAATCTTGTAGTTGTAAATAAAAATGTTCTTGGAAAAGTAACAAGAGTTCTTCCAACAATTCTTGATTACCGAAATCATATAAAAGAAGGCAGCATGTTAAATACACCTCCTGTATTTGCAGTTTATGTTGCCATGCTTACTCTGCGCTGGTTAAAGAATTTGGGTGGTGTTGCTGCTATAGAAAAAATAAATAATGGAAAAGCAGAATTGTTTTATTCAACGCTGGACAGCTTACCGATTTTCAAAGGCATCGTGGCAAAAGAAGACCGCAGTTATATGAACGCCGTATTTGTGATGAATGATCCGGCATTAGAAAAAGAATTTCTTGACCTCTGCAAACAGGAAGGAATGGTTGGCATAAAAGGACATCGCAGTGTAGGCGGCTTCCGTGTTTCCATGTACAATGCTTTGCAATATGAAAGTGTTATTGCGATCACTGATTTGATGAAAGATTTTGGAAAAAAGAAAGGATAGTATAATTAAAATAAATTCTCAAAAAAGTAATGGCAATAATCAAACCGTTCAAGGCTTTAAAACCAAAAAAAGAATTAGCCGAACAAGTAGCTTCAAGACCCTATGATGTTTTAAATTCTGAAGAAGCAAAAAAAGAAGCCGCAGGTAACAACTATTCATTTCTTCGCATCACTAAATCAGAAATAGATCTGCCCGATGGAATAGATACACATAGCCAACAGGTGTATAATAAAGCAAAAGCCAACCTTGAATTGTTTATTCAAAATGGTACTCTTTACTCAGAAGAAAAGCCTTGTTACTACATTTACCAGTTAGTAATGAATGGCAAAAGCCAGACTGGATTGGTTTGTGTTTCCTCAGTTGAAGATTATTTTAAGGATGTTATAAAAAAGCATGAGCTGACAAGGCCTGAAAAGGAAAAAGACCGTATCGATCATATGCAGACGATCAGGGCACAAACCGGAAACGTTTTTATGGCCTATCGTGATGTAATGGAAGTAAATGCATTGATCAACGGATGGAAAGCAAAGAATTCGCCTGAATATGATTTCACAGCGAGTGATGGAATAAAACATACAGTGTGGGTGATCAATCGTGATGATGTCATCAATTCGATCACTAATTTATTTGCAACCAAAGTACCTAATACTTATATCGCCGACGGCCATCATCGTGCTGCTTCAGCTGCTAAAGTCAGTAAGCAATTGCCGGATAGCGAGGATGCAAAATTTTTTCTTACTACGATTTTCCCTGAAAGCCAATTGGCCATATTGGACTACAATCGTGTGGTAAAAGACCTGAACGATCTTACTACTGAAGAATTTATCGGGGCTCTGCAGGATGATTTTATGATCACTTATAGCCCTGAACCGGTAAAACCTGCGGTGCTCCATGAGTTTGGTATGTATCTTGGAGATGAGTGGTATATTTTGACAGCCCGGGAAGGAACTTATCGAAAAGACCCGATTGGTGTGTTGGATGTAACCATTTTGCAGAATAATGTTCTTGATAAAATTCTGGACATTGAAGACCCAAGAACTGATAACAGGGTAGATTTTGTGGGTGGCATACGGGGTCTTGAAGAATTGGAAAAAAGAGTGAATAGCGGTGAAATGGCTGCAGCATTCAGTTTGTTTCCAGTTACGCTGGAACAGCTTTTTGCAATTGCTGACAGCGGAAAGGTAATGCCGCCAAAAAGCACCTGGTTTGAGCCAAAATTGCGGGATGGCCTGTTAACGCATTTGATCTAGCTGTGAAATAATTTATAATCTGTTAAAGGAAACTTTATTACCATATCTCTTTTAATTTACTTTGTACTATGAAAAAACTAGCTTTTTTACTCTCATTTTTTGCTCTCTCTTTTGGCGTTATTGCGCAGGATGATCCTGCAACATTGCACCAGACAGCCCGTAGCTTTATGGCTCAGGCGGATTGGGATAATGCTATTCTCGTATTAAATCGTTTGTTGCAGACAGATAAAAATAATCTTGAGTATAATAAAGACGTGGTTCAATGCTACTATTTCAAAAGAGATTATGAAAAAGCAGTAGAAGGTGTAAAAAAGATCATCAATCGGGATGATGCCGATGTGATGACATTTCAAATAGCTGGAAACATTTATAAAGCACTTGAAGATCCTAAAGAATGTGAGAAGGTTTATAAAGCCGGTATTAAAAAATTTCCAAAAAGCGGCCCGTTATATAGTGAATATGGTGAACTGTTATTTCAAAAGAAAGATTACAGTGCTATTGATCTTTGGGAAAAAGGAATTGAAATTGATCCGGCTTTTGGCGGCAACTATTACAATGCTGCTCTCTTTTATTTTTATACAAAAGACAAAGTATGGAGTCTTATCTATGGTGAGATCTTTGTGAATATGGAAAGCCTGAGCCAGCGTGGCGCTGCCATGAAAGAACTTTTATTCCAGGGCTATAAAGAAAAATTGTTCAAAGAAGCTGACCTGATGAAAGGTGAAGAAAACAATAAAAGTCCTTTTGCAAAAGCATTTCTGCAGACCATGAATAAACAGTCTTCGCTTGTATCAAGAGGAGTAACCACATCCTCACTTATGATGGTAAGAACAAGATTTATTCTTGACTGGTATGAAACAAATGCAGCTAAATTTCCACTGCGTCTTTTTGATTATCACCAACAGCTATTAAGAGAAGGAATGTTTGAGGCCTACAATCAATGGCTGTTTGGTACCGTGGAAAACCTTACTGCTTATGATAGCTGGACCAAAGCACATCTTGACGAGTACAAAGGTTTTACCGCTTTCCAAAAAACCCGTGTTTTCAGAGTACCCCCGGGACAGTATTACCAATCTAAATAAACCTCATTTGTCCCGCTTATAACGGGGCTTTTTTATTCTTTGGATTTTTACCTAATTTGTTTAGGATTCATTTGCCATTGTCTGAACTGATAAATTTTTTGCTGATGCAAAAGCCTACACGATTATTTGATTGCCTCGAATATCAACTAAAAGTATCTCCCCTCCCTGATATGTTTGCAGCAAAAGAAGGAGGCCAATGGAAACAATACAGTACAAAAGAAGTGAATGATACGATCAACCAGCTAGCATCCGGCTTGCTTCATCTTGGCGTTTCTCCAAATGATATGTCTGCAGAAAAGAGGGACAAGATCTCCATTATAAGTAAAAATCGTCCGGAATGGTTAATGGTAGACCTCGCTGCGCAAAAGATCGGAGCCGTGCTGGTACCTATTTATCCAACTATCAATGTAAACGAGTTACAATTTATCCTGAATGATTCACAGGCAAAAGTGACCTTTGTAAACGATGAAGAACTATTTCTAAAAGTAAAAAGCATAAAAGACTTTGTGCCTTCATTGCAACATGTTTTTACTCTTGAGCATGTGACTAACGCAACATACTGGAAAGATTGTCTCAAACCTGCACCCACAGAGACAATGGCAACAATAGAACAACTATCGAATAAAATTACTCCTTCTGATCTTGCCACCATCATTTATACTTCGGGTACAACTGGTACGCCAAAAGGCGTTATGCTAAGTCATGGTAATATTATAAGCAATGTGTGTGACAGTAATTGTGTGTTTGAAGAAATTGGTGTAGAAGGAAAAAGGGCATTGAGTTTTTTACCATTAAATCATGTATTTGAAAGAATGGTTAGCTACATATACATATACAACAGCGTTTCTATTTACTACGCAGAAAGCATGGAAAAAATGAGTGGCAATCTTAAAGAAGTAAAACCCCTGATCTTTACAACAGTGCCACGACTGTTGGAAAAAGTTTATGAAAGCATAATGGCAAAAGCAGCAACACTTACAGGTGTCAAAAAGAAGATGTTTAACTGGGCATTAGGCCTCGGGTTGAAATACGATGTTAATAAGAAAATGGGTTTCTGGTATGATCTGCAATTAAGCATTGCCAATAAATTGATCTTTAGCAAATGGCGTGATGCTTTGGGGGCAAACGTAAAAGCAATTGTTACTGGTTCTGCAGCCTGCCAGGTTAAATTATTAAGAATATTTACCGCCGCAAGAGTGCCGATATTGGAAGGTTATGGCTTAACTGAAACATCACCAGTAATAGCGGTGAACCGAATAAACCCAAAGAACAGGATGTTCGGAACAGTAGGAACATTAATTGACAATGTAGAAGTAAAAATTGCTGAGGACGGAGAAATACTTTGCAAAGGGCCGAATATTATGATGGGGTATTACAAGCGACCCGATCTCACAGCAGAGGTAATAAAGAATGGATGGTTTCATACAGGTGATATAGGAGTAATGATCGATAATAGGTTTTTAAAGATCACCGATCGTAAAAAAGAAATTTTTAAAACATCCGGTGGTAAATATGTGGCGCCGCAACCAATCGAAAATAAAATGAAAGAATCAAAATGGATCGAGCAAATGATGGTAACAGGCGCAGAGCAAAAATTTACTGGTGCATTAATAGTGCCTGCTTTTAATGCGCTGAAAGAATGGTGCTCCGAACACGGGATAGAATTTACTGGCAACGAAAAAATTATCAGGAACGAAAAAATTGTCAACCTTATAAAAGATACTGTCGAACGTTATAATCAAAATTTTAACCAGGTTGAACAAATAAAAAAGTTCGAGTTGCTACCATACGAATGGAGTGTGGAGGGCGGAGAACTCACTCCCACTTTAAAACTGAAAAGAAAAGTGATAATGGAGAAATATAAGGATGCTATCGAAAGAATATACGCTTAACCCCATCTTTGTTCTACAATAACATTTTAATAAAAAAGCCACTCATAAAAATGAGCGGCTGATTCACCACTTTAACCAACCTATCTAAGCAAACAGGTATATCTAAAAAAATCTTTTGCCTGTTCACACTGCTTTATTATTTATTCTTTTTTTTAGTTGTAGTAGTTTTTTTGTTTTTATCAGCTTCAGAATGTGTAGCCGGCTTTGTTGTTGATGGCGTTGTTGCAGGCTTTGAACTTGTCTTTGTTGTCGTTGTTGTTTTTGTTTTTGTACTGGCGGTTGTATTCTTGTTTGTAGTTGCCGGTGATACAGAACTTACTGAGTTTGAGGTCTCTTTTTTAGTTGTTTCCTTTTTGTGTGGTGGATTTGTTTTGGCAGGTGTTGTTTGTGCATAGCTTATTCCACCAACTGTTAAGAGCATCAATGCTGCAAAAAAGATTTTTTTCATTTCATTTAAATTTAATTGTGATTAAAAATTTATTTACACAAAGTTTTATTTGCACATGGTCGCTTTCCAAAAAAATGAAGCTGATTAACTCCGGATTAACTGAGGTTAATCAATGGTTAGGTAAAATATCCCCTTTAACTTCCGCTTAACCGGATATATGGTTAAAGACAATTAAAAAATCACAACTTTGCAGAGTAACTTGTATTAATGCGTTCGAATACCATACGCCTTTTTATCCTTATCGCATCTTTGTTAATTGCGATCATTATCGCCGTGCAGCTATATTGGCTTAATAAAACCTACACATTTGAAAAAACCGAGTTTAATACGTCCGTTATAAAAAGCATTCGCGGTGTTTATGAAGATCTGCCGTTACTTTATGAGTCAACAGAAAAACTTCAATCACTTATTGAAAAGACAGATGCCAATAGTTATCTCTTCAGAGTTGACAGCATCCCGGCAAAAGATTCACTGATACTTTACATGCATAATGAGCTGGAAAGCTTTGATATTTTCACTGATGGCAAGCTGTCAGTATATGATAATACAAAAAATAAATATGTTTACGATGCGTATCTGCCTTCCGCTGGTTCGGGTTATAAAAATGATACCACTTTAATGTCGCCTTTGGTTCAAAAAAATTATTCTTATGCTTATTTATATTTTCCGCATAGAAATAAATATATCATTGATCAAATGACGGGCTGGCTCGTATCGAGTGTATTGCTCTTACTGGTTTTGCTTGGCTTTGCTGCTTCGCTTTATTATTTTTTCAAACAAAAGTTTTTGGTAGAGATCCAAAAAGATTTTATCAATAACGTAACGCATGAATTCAGTACACCTCTTTCGGTTATCGAACTTTCGGTTGACGGTTTAGAAAAACCTGCCACGCATGTCAACCTGGAAAAGCAACAAAAATTCATAAATGCTATTCGCTACCAATCAGATTACCTGAAAAATCATATTTCTAATCTTGTGAAGACGGTGGTCGCAGATCAATATCAATTTGTATTAAAAATGAAGCCGGTTGTTCCAAATGAGTTACTTAAAAAAGGTATTGCTCAACTGGAGCCACTACTGAATAAAAAAGCAGGAGTAGTAGAATGGGATCTTGATGAAGAGAACAGCAGCATATTAGCTGATGAAGAAAATCTATACCTCTCTCTTTTTAATATCATAAACAATGCGATCAAGTATTCTGCACAGCCTAAAATAATTATAGCTACGGTGAAGAATTCATATAAATACACCATCAGTATAAAAGATAATGGCGCCGGTATGGAATC
>JBIOVR010000308.1:0-12626 GCA_044867875.1 Chitinophagaceae bacterium | reverse complement strand
ATCTTGTATTGTAGCCTTAACAAAAAACGACACAAGAGGCTTAGTCAGACGGTTAAAACGGCGTACAACAGGCGGCGGTTTGGGCAATATGGCGGGGCAACGAATATATGGTCAACTTTTTGTTCGTTATTCGGCTTCAGTTCCAGCCGATGAATAAAGCCGAGCAATAGAATAAACAATCACCTTTTATTTATAAATTAGCAGCGGTTACGGGCTGACGATTTTCAAATACCGCCAAGCCGTAGCCGTTGTCTCTTTAAAAAATTCCTTTGCCCCTTAAAAATTACCACAACTTCATCCCTTTATAAAAGTCAAGGATCTTTGTGCGAAGCACATAATCATATTTCGCATTGATAAGACTAATGGTTGCACGGTCAAGGCTATTCTTTACTAATAAATAATCATAAGAATTTCCAACACCAGAATTAAAACGGACCTCAGCAGCACGAAATGATTCAGTAAATGCAGCAACTTGTTCAAGCAACGTTTTATGCCTGTCAAAAGCTGCTGTCATATTTATATAAGCTTGCTCGATGGATCTTTGTAATTGTGTTCTTGTAGTTTTTTCGACAAGCACATTATTCTTCAGATCGATCTTTGCCAGCTTGATCCTGTTTCTTTGTTGAAATGAATTAAAGATCGGGATTTGCAGACCAAGCCTGATATTCGAATTGCGGTTATTATTTAGCTGATCGAAATAACTTATTTTCTCATTTGAATAATGATCTTGTTTTTTAAAAACCGGTGATTGACCACCATTCACAACTACATAATCAAATGACTGATCATAGGTTGTATTTATAAAATTTTGAGTCGTCCCGGTATTGGAATAATTTGTTCCGTATCCTGCACTTAAACCAAGCAGTGGAAACAATCCTCCTTTTGCAACCTTCACAGCCTTTTCAGCACTTTGGGTAGAATAATTAACTGATTTTATTTGTGCAAATTGCTCCAATGCTGTTTCGTATATCTTTTCTGGAGTATCTGCATATTTATCAGCAAAAGTTGTTACATCTAATCTTTCAAGGGTCATATTTTTATCATATGGCACATTCATAAATTCGCAAAGATTGATCTTAGCTGTTTCTACGTCGGTTTGAGCATTGATGATACCTAACTGGTCACCGGCGTATTGTCCTTTTACATCAGAAAGATCGGATGGTCGAATAGACCCTTCTCTATTCAATGTTTCCAGGCGATCAAGTTGTTGTTTTGTCAGCTCCATTTGGTTACGGGCTTGTACAAGCTGATCTTCATTGTTCAACACTTGCAGGTAAGCAAGAATAATACTAAGGGTCAAATTATCTTTTCTTTGTTGCAGGGTCATTTTTGAAGCTTCATAATTTAACTTGTTTTGCTTCACAAGATTTTGCATGGAAAATCCATTAAACACAGTAACTCCACTACCCAAACCAAAATCAGATGACTTATTGTTTTCATTAATATAAGTATTGGTGAAGGGGTCAATGCTACGGCCTGCCCTCATCGCATAGCCTGCAGAGCCATTCAAAGTGGGGAGCCTGTTAAGCTTTGCCTGTTTCCAACTAATTTCATCTGCTTGAGCTTGCAGATCGGTTTGCAATACATCAAGATTGTTGGCTATACCCGTTTCAATGCATTGCTGCAATGTCAATCTCCCTGAAGTATTATTTTGTGAAAAAATACTTCCTCCAAATGCACAAAGAATGGCTGTAGTTAAAAAAAATCTTTTCATAACATTTACATTGATAAAAAATATTTCGATAAATCAGTTTACTATCATCCCATCAAGCAGGTTGATGATCCTTGAACCATATGAAGCATTTTTCTCCGAATGGGTTACTTGTATAATAGCGACACCTTCATTATTTAACTCTTTGAATAAATTCATTATTTCTTCACCTTGTTTTGAATTCAAGTTGCCGGTTGGCTCGTCAGCCAGTAATAGCTTCGGCCTTGCAATTAAAGCCCTTGCAATACCCACTAATTGCTGCTGACCACCTGAAAGCTGTGTTGGTAAAAGATCTTTTTTACCAACAATATTGAATCGATCAAGAATATCAGCCACCATTGCCTTTCGTTCTGATGTTTTTATATTCTGGTAGATCAATGGCGTTTCAATATTTTCATAAACAGTCAGCTCATCAATTAAATGATAGGCCTGGAATACAAAGCCGATATACTGTTTGTATAAAGATGTTCTTTGCTTCTCCTTTAATTTGTGCACTGATTCATGAAGAAAATTGTATTCGCCTTCATTGAATTCATCCAACATACCAATTACATTCAGCAAAGTGGATTTTCCAGATCCCGAAGGACCCATGATAGAGACAAACTCTCCTTCCTTTATATGCAGATTAACATCCCTCAATAAAAAGGTACGGTTGTTTCCTGTGTTCACCCATTTGTAAATTCCTTTTAGATCGATCATAGATTTATTTTTTTGCTTCGCTCCGCTCGCAATGACGAACGTAACACAATTTATAATTTACTCAGTTCTTAAAGATTTAACTGGGTTGACAATCGCTGCTGCTGCGGTTTTAATCACAACTGTTGATAAGGCAATGAAAAATATGATACAAAACAAGATCACCAACAATTTGAAATTAACCCCATCATTAAATGCAAACACATTAACGACGGAACTGCTTACTATATATCCCAATGGAATGCATATCGCACCTGATATAATAATTAATTTCAAAAATCCAACAGACAGCTCTTTTACTATTGTCGATACAGAAGCTCCCATCACCTTCCGAATGCCAATCTCTTTTAAACGTTTCTCCGTGTTATATGTTACCATTCCAATTAATCCCATGATAGAAATAATAAACACAACAAAAGAGATCATACCCATGAATTGCATATCGCCGCCAGGGTAATAACGATCATACAACTCCTTTTCATAATCAGAAAAGGAGAATTCATCATAGGGATAATATTTTTTCCAAACTAACTGCATATCAGCTTTAAAGTCTTTTACAGGCAGATCGTTTTTTGTTTTAATACTTAACACATGAAACTGTGCAGGATTGTACTGCATCACGAGGGGCTGTGTTGCGAACTGGTAAATGGAATAACAGAAATTTTTAACCACCCCCTGTATTATCACCATTTTCTCATTATTCAAAAAAATTGGTTTGCCGATTGCCTCTTGTGGTGTGCCTAGTCCCATCATAGAAAGAGTTTGTTCATTTACCACAACAAAATTTGAAGCAGAATCGCTTATACTTTCGGGTAAATTCTTACCGGCAACAAAATTCAAATTCATATTTGTAATAAAGTCCGCATTGGCAGCATAATAGTTGGCAAAACTGTTTTCCCCGGTATTTTCTTTTTTAATAATGCAGGTTGCAGATGTACCACCAAATGGAGTTGAAACAAGACCGATACGCTCCACATTTTTATTTATAGAAATATCATTCTGCAATGGCTTGTAATTTCCGGCAATTGAAATATTATAAATATTTTTTCGATTGAAATTTTCATTGTCAGTGGCCATATACTTAAACTGGCTGAACATGCTTCCGATCAAAAAAACAAAACAACAGGTAGCCACCAGTTGAATTACTACCAGGCTTTTCCTAAATCCCATTTTACCAAATGAAAACGGGCTGATAGTACCTTTTAAAACTTTTACTGGTTGAAAACCTGATAATATTCTCGCCGGGAAAAAACCTGCAATTATTCCAATAAAAATTGTAAACAAGATAAACACTATCCACAAAGCAATATTATTGTCCACTTCCCAGGTTATCCAGTGCAGATGAATGAATTGTTTCATCAGGCTCAGAATAACATAACCGGCTATCAACGCCAGGAATGAAATAAGAACAGCCTCGCAAACAAACTGGCTTATTAACTGGTAACGCAATGCACCAGTTACTTTGCGAATACCTACTTCTTTGGCACGGCTTAAAGAACGGGCAAGTGTAAGGTTGATATAATTAAAAGCCGCCAACAGAATAATAGCTAATGCCATTCCCAAATTCACTGCTATATCGCTATAGGATTCCACATATGAATTATTCTGCAGTTTTTCATAGGCAGGTGAAATATCCGTGACAAGTTGTTTACGAAAATGAAATGTTTCTTTTGATTGTGCAATTTCTTTATTTGTATTGTCAGCACTCATTACCAAAGCTGCATCGAGATCTTTTTTATCACTATTTTCTTTGATCAAAACATATGTGTAGCCCGAAAGATCTTTTTTAAGATTGTCTTTTGAAAACTGTTTAAAGGTTTTCATTGAAACCATAGCATCACTGCGAAAATGTGTGCCCCTTTTGTATGGTTTTAAAACACCAGTAACAGTAAAGACACCATAATCATGATGTGTAAGCGTTTTGCCAACTGGGTTTTCTGCACCAAAAAAGGTTTCTGCCATACTGTGAGTAATAACTAATGTATTGGGCAGCTCGGGTAAAGTTCCTTTTTCAAGAGGAAAAGAAAATATTTCAAAAAAAGAAGGTTCTACATAAATGGGATTAACGTTGATCTTTTTTATGTTACTTGTAAGTTCCCAGGTAGATCCTCTTACAACTGGTGTAGCATTTTCAACAACCGGGTAATTGGTTTTTAAATTATCGGCCAATGCAAAAGGTGATGTCGCATATTTTGTGGTAGATCCATTTGCTTCTTTTACATCTGTAGTGATCCTGTAAGTCCTGTCAGGGCTGGGATGAAAGTTATCTGCCTCAAAAACGACCACCACTTGTATCAGGCATAATAAAGAAAAAGGGATCGCAATTCCCAGACCAGCAATATTGATAAAGGAAAACAGCTTGTGTTTCATCAAATTCCTCCACCCTATTTTGAAATAATTTCTCAGCATATTTTATAAATTCTTTCCTGATTATCCAACACTTATGCCAATGGCAAAAGCCGCTGCTACACAAGGTTTCGTATTTCTTATTTTATCATAGGTGTACGAAAACGAACAGTAGGTGTGCATATTCGTACGGGCTTATTCTGTTCTTAATGATTTAATAGGATTGGATAAAGCGGCTTTAATAGCCTGGAAACTTACTGTTAATAAGGTAATGATAAGAGCAGCAATCCCAGCCATTACAAATACCTGCCATTTTATTTCGATCCTGTAATCATAATTGCTAAGCCAGTTATGTAAATAATACCATGCTATAGGCGCCGCTATAAAACAGGAAAGAAGAACCAATACGACGAATTCCGTTGAAAGCATACGCCATAAAGTAACCACACCTGCACCAAGCACTTTTCTAATTCCAATTTCTTTTGTTCTTTGTTCAGCAACAAAACTCGCCATGCCAAATAAACCAAGGCAAGAAATAAAAATAGCAAGTACGGCAAAATAAGAAGCTAGTTTTCCAATTCGTTCTTCTGCCCTGAATTTGTTTCCAAATTCTTCATCAATAAATTTGTAGTCAAACGGAACCTGTGGTGTATACTTTTTCCAAATTTTCTCAATACTACTTATTGACTGCTTTACATTTTGTGTGGGTTTTAGCCTAAGTATCAGGTTATACATGTTTTCATATTTGCCAATGTGATATAAAGTGGGCCGAACAGGGTAAAATGGAGATTCCTGCATAATGTCATTAACGATCCCAATGATAGTAAAAGGTTCTTTATCCCACTTCAATACTTTACCAACCGGATCATTAAATCCTAAAAAACGGGCGGCAGATTCATTAATGATAAATGCAGCAGAGTCCGTTGCGAAATCTTTAGAGAAATCACGACCGGATTTAATTTTCCAGTTCACTGTTTTACCAAATTCATAAGAAACCGTATTGTTAGGAAAATCGACAGCCATATTAGGGTCCTTACCCTCCCATTCAAAACCACCATTCGTATTCCACACTTGTGTCAAAGGACTATTGGATGCTCCCATTTCTTCAATAGCACCTGCTTTTTTTAATTCATCCCTTATAGCTTCATAATGATCTCTTATTTCCTTCTCCATTCCCAGGTTGATCAACCCATGACGTGTATATCCAATAGGCCGGTCTTTTGCATGTTGTATCTGTTGGTAAACAATAATAGTTCCGATTATCAACATTACAGAAACTGTGAACTGTGTTACTACTAAGACCTTGCGGGGAATTGAAGCAAACCTACCAACCCGAAATGTTCCTTTCAATACTTTCAATGGCTGAAAAGAAGAAAGATAAAATGCTGGGTAACTGCCGGCAAGTAATCCTGTTATTAAAATAAATACAAGACTGAAAAACCAAAACAACGGATTTTGCCACGGAACTTCTATTTTCTTTCCGGCTACTTCATTAAACATAGGAAGTAACAATACAACAATGATCAAAGAAAATACAAATGCTAACAATACGATCAAATAAGATTCTGCAAAAAATTGTCTTATTAATTGCCAGCGCATTGAACCAACTGTTTTACGAATGCCAACTTCTTTTGCTCTTTTTTCACTTCTTGCAGTAGTAAGATTCATAAAATTGATACAGGCGAGCACTAAAACAAAAATGCCAATGATGCCAAACAACCAAACATATTGAATGTTCCCGCCTATATTCTTACCATTTTTAAACTCATTATAAAGATTCCATTTACTCATAGGTTGCAGGAAAACGGCCCATTCATACTTCGCTTCATCCTTACTTACATTGTTAAGCTTTACATTTTTAATTTTGGCAGAAACTTTTTCCATTTCTGTATTATCTGCGATCTGCGCAAATGTTTGAGAGAAATTGCTACCCCAGGGCTCATCCATTTTTTTACTCCATGGATTTTGAATTTCCCAAAGCTCCCATGGCATCATAATTTTTATTTCTCTGAAAGAAGTATTGTCAGGTAAGTCCTCATAAACACCTGTAACTTTTACATCAAATTGCCTGTCCAGCTTTATTGTTTTATTGATCGGATCATCCTTACCAAAGATGGATTCCGCAGCCGATGCCGAAAGCAGAATAGAATAAGGATCTTTCAATCCTGCTCTTGTTCCTTTACGCATTCTAAGCGTAAGCATTTCAGGTGCATCGGCTTCAAAAAAGATCCCTGTTTTAGTAAAGTTTTTATCGCCAACTGTAAGTAAGTGTCCGCCTGTCCACGATGCTTGTACCACATATTTAAAATCACTTCCATACTTAGCTCGTATTTCAGGTCCCATCAACGCGGGGTTAGCTACTTGAGTTTCTATTTTTCCATTGAAGTTTGCATGTTGCATTACCTGGGCAATACGATCGTAATTCTTATGGTATTTGTCAAAACTTAGTTCATCATACACCCATAGTCCGATCATCATTGCGACAGCCATGCCAACTGCAAGTCCACCAATATTAATTGCGCTATAGCCCTTACTCTTTACTAAATTTCGCCAGGCGATCTTAAAATAGTTTTTTATCATAATAAAAAATTTATTCTGTCCGTAAATTTTTAACAGGATTGGTCAATGCAGCCCTCACCGCCTGGTAGCTTACGGTTAATAAAGCAATGATAATTGCTGAAGCACCTGCCAAACCAAATACCCACCATTCGATATTAATATGATAGGCGTATTCCTGCAGCCATTTATTGGTTGCCCACCATGCAACAGGAAAAGCAATACCATTGGCTATTAAAACCAGTTTCAAAAAATCTTTTGATAACAATGAAGCGAGGTTGACCACAGTTGCTCCCAATACCTTTCTTACTCCTATTTCTTTTATTCGTTGCTCAGCAGAATAAGTTGCCAAACCAAACAAACCCAAACAAGCAATAAAAATAGTTGCCAATGCTACCCAGATAAGAAGTGTTTGGCGGCGTTCGTCCTCAACATAAAACAATGCAAGCTGATCATCCAGAAAATGATACTCAAATGGATCACCTTTATCATTGTTTACCATTACAGTTTTTAATTTGTCCAACGTTCCCTGCACATCTTTTGCTTCTATTCTTACAGAATAATAATCAATAACCTGAATTGGATTATTATTATAAGCAAGAACTAACGGTTCAATCTTATCACGCAAAGACTGAAAATGAAAATCTTTTACAATACCAATTATCCATGGCCTAAACGGAATATTCTCACTATTAAGGGCTTCATACGATCCACCACCAGAGGCAGCAGGTATTTCAACAATTTGATCAGAAGGCTCGGTAACGCCTAACATTTTTGCGGCCGTTTCATTTACTATAATGCTGGCTGAATCATTAGGACTATCAAAGTTTCTCCCTTTTAAAAGTTTTATCTCAAAAGTTTTTGCAAAATCTTTGTCTGCGCCAATCATGTAAGCTACCTTAGGTTCATCAGTTCTCCTTGCGTTTTTTATTTTAATAGTCATGAAAGTCTTCCATTCACCCGGTACTCTCGAAGTGACCGATACATTTTTCACTGCAGGTATTTTAGCCATTTCAGTTTTTACCGCTTCAAAATTTGATCTTGCTTTGCGTGTATTCACATCAATTACTGCCAATAGATCTTTATTAAAGCCCAAATTGGTATTATTTAAATATCGGACCTGGAGAAAGAGAACAATTGTGCCAATGATCATCACCACTGAAATAGTAAATTGAAATACCACTAACGCTTTTCTTAATGACAGGTCAGTTCTGTTTTGAAGCTTAAAGCCCTTCAATAATAAAACAGGTTTAAACCGGGAAAGAAGTAATGCCGGATAACTACCGGATAAAAGGCCAATAATAGTTACAAAAGCAATTGCATAAAGCCAAATACGATAATCAGATTTGAAACTAAGAGTAAGTTGTTTATTAGTAAATTGATTAAATGCCGGAAGTATAAGGTTCACAACACCTAAAGCAAGGAAAAAAGAAATAAGTGTCACCAATAAAGATTCAAATAAAAACTGCCTGACCAGGTGGCTTTGAAATGCACCAACAGATTTGCGAATTCCAATTTCTTTTAAACGGGCAGATGCTCTTGCAGTAGTAAGGTTCATATAATTGATACCAGCGATCAACAAAACAAAAAGAGCTATAAAAGAAAATATTTTAATATAAAAACTACTTCCTTGTGGAATGGCATCCACGTTTGAGTTTCTTGCACCATCAACGATCCCTTTAGAATTAAGATGGATATCTTTCAATGGTTGAAGGTGATACGAAAAACTTGTGCCAGCAGGAGTTTGAAAATTATCATGAACGAGCTTTGTCATTTTTTCTGAAACAGACTTTGCATTAACATTCGATCTAAGCAAAGCATACACTGAATAATTATTGGATAACCAATCCCTGTTAAGCCTGTTCCTGTAACTGGTATCAGCCAAAAAGGTTGCTTCAGAAATCACTGAGCTAAAATCAAAACTTGAATTGCGAGGATGGTTTTTTACAACACCCGTGATCTTTAGTGGTGTCGATTCTATAAAACTGAACTGAAGGGTTTTACCTAATACATCTGTTTTATTAAACAATCGTTTTGCCAAATCCTCACTAATTATAATACTGTTGGGGTCTTTTAAGGCAGTTTTTCTGTCTCCAAGGATCAATGGAAAATCAAAAATCTGCAAAAAATTTTCATCAGCAGCTGTAACAGTTTCCTGGAAAAAATTAGCAGGGTTTTCAGAGCTCAATATATTAGCCCTGCCCATTCTTTGCATGTGAGTTGTATTTTCAACTTCCGCAATGGATCTTTTTGATTCCTCAGCAAGTTTGTATCCTGCAGCTGCAATTGTGGTTGCCTCACCATTCACAGTTTTATGTTCTATTACACGGTAAATCCTATCTGCCTTGCTGTGTTGTTCATCAAAAGTTAGTTCATCAAAAAGATAAAGACCGATCAGCAAAAAACAACTGATGCCAAATGTTAACCCGGCAACATTAAGCGTAGTGTAAAGTTTATTTTTCCAAAGACTACGCAAGACGATCTTAAAATAGTTTTTTATCATGGCATTACATTTTATTCAGTTCTCAATGATTTTACTGGGTTAGCAATCGCCGCTTTTATCGCTTGCATACTTACCGTTACTATAGTAATAAATAATGCTCCCGCTATCACAACAGGAAATATCCACCAACTGATCTCAGTGCGATATTCATATTTCTGTAACCATTGGTGTAAATAAAACGAAGCGACCGGAGTGGCGATCAAACAGGAAATAATTACCAGGATCACAAAGTCTTTTGATAACATCTTCCAAAGGTTATATACAGAAGCTCCCAGCACTTTTCGTACCCCTATTTCCTTGGTTCGTTTTTCTGCAATGAAGGAAGCAAGTCCAAACAATCCAAGGCAGGAAATAAGAATAGCGAGTGTGGCAAATACTGAAGCCAGTTTACCTATGCGTTCTTCTGCAGCGAATTTTAATCCATACTCGGTATCGGCAAACTGGTAATCGAAAGGCACAGAGGGTACAATCTTTTTAAATATGGCTTCTGTCTTCACCAAAGCATCACTGATGCTAATTTTTGGATTGATGCGAATATTCATGTAAACATCTGCCTCGTCGTAATTAACCAGGTAAATTGCTTGTCTTACCGGGTTAAAGGGAGATTCCATCACCATATCTTTTACTACACCTATAATTGTAAATCGAGTCCCTGACCATTTTATAGTTTCGCCAAGAGGGTTTTTAAGGTCCATATATTTTGCAGCCGCCTCATTGATGATAATGTTGTAGGCAAGGCTGGGGTCACTATTATTGCTTACTGAATCTGCCGTCAATGCCGGCGAGAAGTCCCTTCCTTCTTTAAATTGCCAGCCTATTGTTTTGCCGTAATCATGCGTTATCCAGATAGTGCTAAAGCCATCAACTTTATTGGCATCTTTATTTCTCCACTCAAATCCACTGTTCTTCGACCATACGGCTGTAACAGGACCCGAAGCACCAGATGTTGCAATTGCAATTCCATTATTTTTTAATTCAGCAGAGATCACGTCAAACTTTTCCTTTAGGTCCGGCGATTTAACATGGATCATTAATAATCCATCCCTGGTATAACCAACGGGACGGTCTTTAGCATGTTGAATTTGCTTGTATACTATGATGGTTCCTATAATGAGGGCAACAGAAACTGTATATTGTAAAACCACCAACACCTTACGTGGAAGAGTAGCAAAACGCCCTGCACGAAAAGTACCCTTCAAAACTTTTACAGGATTAAAAGAAGATAAATAAAGTGCAGGATAGCTTCCTGCAATAAACCCGGTTAGTATAATAAAGACCAGGCCTATTGCCCAGAAATAAGGGTTTGACCAAACAATGCCCATTTGTTTATCGGCCAACTCGTTAAACCATGGCAATGAAAGGGCAACTAATACAATAGCCAAAATGAAAGCTATGAATGTTACGATCAGCGATTCACTTAAAAATTGTTTGATCAGTTGACTGCGCATAGAACCTACAGCTTTTCTAATGCCTACTTCTTTCGCTCTCTTTTCACTACGGGCTGTACTCAGGTTCATGAAATTGATGCAGGCTAATAACAATACAAAAGAACCGATGATCCCAAATAACCAAACATATTGAATACGTCCGCCAGTGTTAACTCCGTCTTTCCATTCTGAATACAGGTGCCATTTATTCATTGGATTGAGAAATACTTGCTGGTTAAATTTCTTATCGTCTGCGTCAACCTTATCATGCATGGCATTTTTTATTATTGCTGAAACTGCTTCGTGTGTTGTATTTGGTTGCAATTGCACAAACATCAGGAAAGAACTGTTACCCCATTGGTCAGCGGCTTCCTGCATCCATTTTTTACTAGCAATCAATAGATCCCAGCTTGAAATAAATTTTATATCATTAAATTCCGTGTTATGCGGCAGGTCTTCATATATCCCTGTCACTTTCACATCCATCTGGTTATCTATTCTCATCATTTGATTTATGGGATCTTCATCACCGAAAAGAGATTTGGCCGCAGAAGATGAAAGGATGATTGAATGAGGATCTTTTAAACCACTCCAGCTACCACCAAGCATTTTTAAGGACAACATTTCCGGCACTCCTTCCTGCATGAATCTTCCGGTCTGTGATATTTTTTTATTAGCCACTGAAAGAATGTGACCTTCATTCCACCGGGACATGACTATATGCTTAAAATACCTGCCGTATTTATTTCGTAATTCTTGTTCCAATGGACGGGCCAAAGAAAAAGATGAACCCCGCTGCCCGTTAAAATTGTATCTGATCATCACTTGTGCAATGCGGTCATAATTTTTGTGATATTTATTATATGATAATTCATCATAGATCCACAAGCCGATAAGTATAGCTACCGCCATACCAATGGCAAGCCCACCGATATTAATGGCACTATAGCCTTTACTCTTCACTAAATTCCGCCAGGCGATCTTGATATAATTTCTTATCATAATGAAACTTTTATTCGGTTTTTAATGATTTTACCGGGTTTGTAATTGCTGCTTTTATAGCCTGGTATCCTACTGATAGTATTGCAATAAGTAATATACTTACCGAGGTTATTATATAGATGCTCCATTTTATTTCAGTATGGAACGTATATCCTGAAAAGTATTCCTTAACAAAGTACCAGGAGATTGGTAAGCCAATTAATAAACTAAGGATGATCAGGTTTGTAAATTCACTACAAAGCATCATTGCAAGATTTCCAACGGAAGCTCCCATCACTTTTCGGATCCCTAGCTCTTTGGTTCTTCTTTCTGCTGTAAAGGTTGCCAAACCCAATAAGCCAAGGCATGAAATGAAAATGGCTATTACCGTAAAGCTTAAAGAGAG
>JBIOVR010000307.1:0-4028 GCA_044867875.1 Chitinophagaceae bacterium | reverse complement strand
AAAGCAAGAAAGATGTGGCCCAATGCTCCTTACTATAAAAATTTCAGGGAGATGCTCGACAAAGAGCATAAGAATATTGACGCAGTGATGGTGACAACACCTGATCACATGCATGCGGTACATGCATTGCCTTGTATGCAATTGGGTAAACACGTCTATGTAGAAAAACCTTTGACACATGATATTTATGAAGCAAGGGTTTTGACACAAGCAGAAAAGAAATATAAAGTGGTAACGCAAATGGGTAACCAGGGAAGCAGTGGTGATGATACAAGAAACGTTGAGACCTGGATACAAGCCGGCGTTATTGGTTCGGTACATACAGTTCATGTGTGGACGAATCGCCCTGTATGGCCGTCAGGAGTTTCTTTGCCGACAGGTAAATATGACATTCCGAAAGAACTTGATTGGGATCTTTGGTTAGGGACTGCGCCTTCTCGTGATTATAATCCTGCGTATTTACCAGCCATCTGGCGTGGCTGGACAGATTTCGGAACCGGATCATTGGGAGACATGGGTTGTCATTTTATTGATGTGCCTTATCGTGCATTGAAATTGGGCTATCCTGCTTCAGTGGAATGCAGCGTTACATCTGTTTATACCGGATTTTTCGAGGAAAGTTTTTATAAAGGAAGTTTTCCTCCATCAGCAGTTATACATCTTAAATTTCCAAAACGTGGCACCCTTGCGCCACTTGATTTTACATGGTATGATGGCGGGATCAAACCTCAGAGGCCAGCCGAACTTTTGCCAAATGAAGAATTAGGTGAATGGGATGGTGGAATTTTATTTGAGGGAACAAAAGGAAAATTAATGGCGGGTTTATTTGGCAGAAATCCAACATTACTTCCAACTAAATTGATGAAGACAACGAATCTTCCAAAATCGAAATTTCCTTTCGTAACAAATGGTTCATCAGGACATCAGAAACAATGGACCGATGCGTGTAAGAAAGGTTATGGTGCATATACAAGTTCTCCATTCTCGCAAGCTGGGCCTTTAGCAGAAACTGTATTGATGGGGAATCTTGCTGTATTAAGCTATAATTATTTTGAAATGCAAGGTGACCAAAGAAAATTCAATGGCCGTAAGCAATTGCTTTGGGATGGTGAAAATATGAAGATCACCAATTTTGAACCTGCCAATCAATTTGTAAAAAGAGAGTATAGGAGTGGCTATCGATTGGAACTGTGATCATATGGTTAAAATGCTAAATGGTTAAATTGTTATTCTGTAAAACAATTTAACCATTTAACAATACAACAATTAAATATCTTAATATTTAAGCAACTTTGTTCCTGTAATTTCTATTGGCTTATCATCTGTAATTGTAACTTTTACTTTGGCTCCGCCACCGCTGAGTAACTCGAATTTTGCTTTGACATAGTTAATACCACCTGCAAAACTATTGTCGCCTTTATAATCCATGGCTTCCATGATCTGTCCATTTATTTTTGCAAAAAGCTGGTCGCCATCTTTATAAAACTCGATCATCGATTTGTCACTCATTTCATATAATCCTTCAATTTTTTTGAAAGCGGTTGCTTCAAGCACATATTCTTCTTTTAGATAAACATCAAACTTCACTACTATTTCATTCTTAGTATTCTTTGACATATCAAGTATCCGGTTCAATGCGGTTGGATCTTTTGCACTTATGTCCCCGGCAATATATTTATCGCCTTTAAAATAGATCTGGGTTACGAGATCCTGGATACCATTTGCGGAAATACGCATATGAATATGTGCTGGTCTTGTAAGCGTTTGCCCCGCTGCATATGGTACCGGCATGATCGTTTTAAAATTATATTTTCCATCAGCAGAAGTTTTAGCAGAAGCACGGTAAACATATTTATCTGAAGTATTATCATAGGTACCCGTTTCATCACAATGCCATATTTCTACCAAGGCACCTTTTAATACTTTTTTATCTTTTCCAAAAACAGTTCCACTGAAATGAAGTGTTTCTCCTTTTGTGCCTGGTTGGATCAGATCGGTTTTAAAAGGAGCACCGGGACGATAGAATGGCCCAAGTATATCTGTTGTTGTTGGATCTGTTCCAACATATTTCTCACCATCCCATTTTATTTTTCCGAATACGCCGATAGTTAATGCAAGCATTGATGAGTTCTGGATAAATTTTCTGCGTTTCATTGTTGGTGGTTTTTGTTTAAATAAATGTGCAAGAAAACTAGTAAAAGATACAGAAATCTTCTGAAACAGGGGGTTCTATTAACAGTGGAAGGAACGGCTAGGGCTTGCCGACATTTATAATGTCCAGCCGGAGACAACTGTTGACGAATAATATAAAATTGAAGTTAACAACTAAAAACTAAGAGATATTTGTCAAGCCGATCCAAAGTGCTACGTGTACAGACTCATTTGCAGCAATATTTTTGTTGCTTGCCGTATGTTTTCGGGTTACAACTTTTTTATTTCTTTTATTTTAACTCCAATAAAACAATCATCTTGGCATCCTTTTGTAACATAACCACAACTTTCAATAAGACCGTTTGTATCAGTAGAGAAATACACATCATTTTTTTTAGTATCCACATTTAACCATTCTTTATTTGCTTTCTCATATATATCGTCTAACGTTAAAGATTCAGCTCCGTTAGTATGTGTATTTAAGTTGGTGATATCCTCTGTCCATGCTTGGTTTACGTCTAATTGTAAAGTGCCTAATTGATAAACACCTGCCTTAAAAATTCTACTTGTTATTTTTCCGTTCTGTACAATTATTTTTGTTTCGTTATAGCCTCCAAATACAGAACTAATGTAGGTAATATATGAATAAGAATTGTTTATGGATATTTTATAGGTATTCCATGCTTGTGTACTTTTTTCAAACTCTCCATTAACTGGTACTTCGTCTTTTTTACACGAGAATAGAAATGTAATAAGTAAAACAAAAATTATTTTTTTCATGATAAATATAAGTTTCATGGTAGCATATTAGATTATTAACCTGACAAAATATTTTATACACTCGTTGCATCTTAAATAACCTTTTTGTTTTTCGTTTTTGCTATTGAGGTGACCTGTATGACAGGGAGCTCAAAAATAGGTGAAAGTTTCGCAGTGAAGCTGTTAACAATCAGCAAAAGTAATTTGGATTTTGATATTGTAGATCGCAGTCTATTTCTTCTTCTTCGTCGCAGCTTTTTTCTTCGCAGGAGCTTTAGCCGCAGTTTTTGCAGGAGCTTTCTTCGCCGCTTTCTTTTTACCAAATGCATTTGGAATAACTGCTTCGATGATTTTCTTTACATCCTCTAATGGCATTTCTTTCAGATCTTCAGACTTGTATTTTGTATCATCTGCTTTCTTCGGAAGTCTAACGATCTTTTTGCCAAACTTAATTAGCGGACCCCAGCGGGCATTTTCAACAGAAATTTTTTCTTCGGGCCAATGTTGGATATAGCGGTTCTCTTCTTTTTTAATTTTTGCTTCTACCAGTTCATTAATATCTGCCTGGCTTAAATTATCATGATTATACCGGCGTGGTACATTAATGAACATATCGTTCCATTTAATGTATGGACCAAAACGGCCTTTGCCTTTTGTTACCCCCTTGCCATCATACATAGCGATCGGTGCATCCGCTTTTTGTTTTTCTTTTATCAACTCGATTGCACGTTCAAGATCCATCTCCAGCGGCTCTTCACCTCTTGGAATAGAGATATATGCTTCACCAAATTTTACATAAGGACCAAAACGACCTGCATTCACATATACTTGTTCGCCTTCGTATTCACCAAGAGTGAGTGGTAGTTTAAAAAGATCAAGTGCTTCTTCCAGGGTTATTGTTTCAATGCTCTGGTCACGTTTTAATCCTGCAAAATGTGGTTTCTCTTCTTCATCCGATATTCCCATCTGTACCATCGGACCATAACGACCCATTCTTGCAATAACAGGTTTACCTGAAATTGGATCAACACCCAGTTCTCTTTCGCCGCTTGCTCTTTCTGCAGTTTCAATAGTTTTATCTACATCTTTTTTAAACGGCAAATAAAAATCATCGATCA
>JBIOVR010000306.1:0-11172 GCA_044867875.1 Chitinophagaceae bacterium | reverse complement strand
GGTGGCTGTGCTTTGAACTCATCTTTCAATGGTCAAATACTGACAAAAACAAGATTTAAAAATCTATACATTCCTTCTGCTCCAGGAGATGATGGAAATGCATTAGGTACTGCATTATTATCATTTTATAAACAAAACCCTTGTACACAATCACTGCATAAAAATCATAGCCCTTATTTGGGATCATCAATTAATAGCCAAACCCTAGCAAATTTTTTAAAGTATAGTGGAATTCAAAAAGTCAAATTTCTTCCTGGTAAAATTTGCGAGATTGCTGCTTCACTACTTGCTGATGGAAAATTGATAGGATGGGTGCAGGGATCTGCTGAATTTGGACCCAGGGCTTTGGGTAACAGATCAATATTAGCAGATCCCCGATCAAAAGAAATGAAAGATAAGATCAATGGCAGCATCAAATTCCGCGAAGACTTTCGGCCTTTTGCACCAGCAATAATGCATGAATTTGGATCAGAATACTTTGAAGATTACGTAGCATCTCCATTTATGGAGAAGACATTTACTTTTAAAAAATCAGTTATTTGCAAAGTACCAGCTGTTGTACACATAGATAATACTGGTCGATTGCAAAGCGTTACAAAAGAAATGAACCCCAAATTTTATAACCTTATTCATTCTTTTTATTTACAAACAGAAATTCCTTTACTACTTAATACCAGTTTTAATAAAATGGGTAAACCGATTATACATTCAGTTGAAGATGCTATCAGCGTTTTTTATTCGAGTGGTCTTGATGCTCTTATTATAGATGATTATTTAATTGAGAAATAAAAACCAAAAATCCACTTGGTATTTGTGTTTATAAATGGAGATTATTAAGGGAAACCAATTCTTTCTACAAATTTTTCAAAACGTGCATCAGCTCTGAAGTTATCCGGACCCCATTGTTCATATTTCAAAGTGAGTAAGAGTGGGTCACGATCATCATATGCTTTTTCCAGGTATTCAAAAGCCAGATCAAGATCATTGAGATATGCCAAAGACATTGCAGTGAACATTTTTGCTATATACTCTTTGTTAGACCTTTCTAACAATTCGTTCATTAGTTCACGAGCTTTTTCATGTTCCCCCGTTTCGCAATAATTCCAAATAAGCCCATTCACTGCAAAATGATGTCTTTTTGAAATATTAGCTACAAGCAAATAGGAAGCAATGGCCTCTTCATACTTTTTAAGTTCCATACTAATGATGCCTTTATTTATCTGGCATAAAAAAGAATAGGGATCTAATTCGATTCCAAATTTGCAAGCTGTAAGGGCTTCATCTAATTTGCAGGCTGTGTGTAATATTAAAGAGTAAGTACCGTACAAAGTAGCACTTAATGGTTCTAGTTTCAAAGCAGACTTACAAAGTTCCTCTGCTTCACTAAATCTCCCTTCGATTAAAGAAAGCTGTGTCCACATATACCATGAGTGAGTGTGGCAATATCTCGGATTTATTTCAATTGACTTAAGGAAATTTTTTTTGGATCTCTTCCAATCCCATTCAAAACAAGCATAATAATATCCTAAGGAGCAGTATGCTTCAGCAAGCATGGGATCTAAATGCAAAGCCTTTTCGGCTGCTTGTTTTGCTTTTGGCAACAGTAACCTGGGCGGAGCAAGGCCATAGGTAGCCATAAATAAATTCGAATCAGCGAGACCTGTATATGCCAAGGCAAAATCTGGATCCAATTCAATTGCTTGTTGAAAATATTGCATTGCAGGGAATAAAGAAGCGCCACGTTTGTTTAAATTAAAAATCCCTTTTAGATAGAGTTCATAGGCTGTTGGGTTTTGTGTATAATTCTTAGTCATAATTTCTCTATCCTTTTTAAGAAGAGTTAATTTTAAAGCTTCTGTAACGGAAAGAGCAATTTCATCCTGGATAGAAAAAATATCATCCATTTCTCTATCGAATCTTTCTGACCATAATTGATGACCGTCGTTTACATTCACTAACTGTGCCGTTATACGAACACGGGTTCCTTGTTTACGAACACTACCTTCAAGAACAGTTTTCACACCCAGTTTCTCACCGATATCTTTTAAGTTTGAATTTTTGCCTCTAAATTGAAAAGAGGAAGTGCGTCCTGTAACTCTTAATTCTTTAATATGTGTCAATGAATTCAGGATCTCTTCTGCGATCCCATCACTAAAATATTCCTGTTCCGGATCATTGCTCATATTTACAAAGGGTAATACTGCAATTGATTTTTTCAGCGTATTCTCCTTGAATTTCCCCTCCAGAACGTTTCGAATAGGTATTGGAAATCCTTTATTGGCCAATGCAAAAATTTCCATAGGCTCTTCTACATTTTTGAATTCAAATTCACCGAGAGAGCTAACTATAAACTCTGGTTTATTTTTAATTTGTTTTTTTATTACATCCGAGAAAAGTACCGCACCCGGCACACCCATGCTTTCAATTCTTGAAGCGATGTTTACACAATCACCAAAAATGTTTCCCTCACGAAACACTACATCACCCAAATGAATTCCGATGCGAACGGGTACTTTCGGTTCATTTCTTAAGTTTTCTTGTATGACCTTGGCTGAGGCAACAGCATTTGCGGCATTATTAAAAACCATGAGGCAACCATCACCAAAGTATTGAATGATCTCGCCTTCATTATTTTTAACAGTAGTAAATAATTCCTCTTTAAAATGTTGAAGGACATGCAAAGCAGTATTCTCGTCCTTTTGCATAAGCGCCGTATATCCCGCGATATCAGCAAACAACACAACAGCAAGCTGGCGATGTTCCGTCATTCTTGTAATGCTTTTAATCAGTGTCCTTGTTAATACCAGTGGTTGTATAACTTGTAGTTACTCAACCTTGTAAAAATTGCCACAGTTTTAGAACCTACATTCCTGTCTTTTCTTTTACCTATAGGTGAAAACACATTTTTTGAAATATTTCTATATGAAGTTAACTCAAGAATGTATGAAAGACACACTAAAATAAATTTGGTTTATAATATAAACTACTTTATGTTTGTTGTCCCAAAGCGAGAATAGCCATGAGACCTATTATCCAAAACATATTTTTAATCCTTATTTGCTTTCCGGATTTACTTTCTGCTCAAACAACAATTGCAGGAAAAGTAACAGACAAAAAAAATCCTCTTATTGGTGTCAGCATTACTTTGAAGGATACGTATGATGGCGCTACAAGTGATTCATCCGGAAAATATTCTTTTAAAACTTCAGAGAAAGGTGAATTTATTTTAACAGCAACTTCTGTTGGTTATAGACCTTTTGAACAAACAATCAAGCTTGAAGGAAAAGGAATATTGACAATTGATATTGTACTGAAAGAAGAAGTAACAGAATTATCTGCTGTTGTTATCAGTGCAGGAACATTTGAAGCAAGTGATCGGAAAAGAGCCGGGGTTGTTTTAACTCCAATTGATATCGTAACTACTGCCAGTGCAAATGGAGATGTGACCGGTGCTTTGAAAACCTTGCCCGGCGCACAACAGGTAGGGGAGAGTGAAGGATTATTTGTTCGCGGAGGCACAGCAGCAGAGACAAAAATTTTTATTGATGGTACATTGGTGAATAATTTTTTCCAGGGTGGTGCCCCCAACATCGCAGGGTATGGAAGATTTTCTCCATTCCTTTTTAAAGGAACAGTGTTCAGCACAGGCGGTTATTCAGCACTGTATGGACAAGCCTTGTCTTCTGCATTGATACTTGAATCAATTGATTTGCCTGAACGTACTTCAGCAAGCTTTGGATTATCAGTACTTGGAGTAAATGGCGGGTACCAGGAATTATCAAAGAATAAAAAATCTTCCTGGGGAGGTGCATATAGCTACACCAACCTTGGGTTAGCCTTTGCAGTCATTAAACAAAAACAGGAATATTCTCAAGTGCCAGTAATTCATAACGGGGATTTTAATTTTCGGATAAAAACATCGGCAACGGGAATGATAAAATATTATGGCTATTTCGCCAAGAACAGTTTCGATTTTACTGAAAAAAGCATTGATTCACTTGGTTATTTTGATCGGTTTGCTTTGGAAAATTTTAATACGTATCACAACCTCACCTGGAAGGAAAGTCTTGGTAAAAAATGGAAAATGAATGCAGGGCTTTCTTATACACTTAATGAGGATAATATAAATTCCGGAATGAAGGATGCAGACAAAAATGAAGTGATTCTTTCTGGGCTTGAATTCAAAACTTTTAGACTAGATCTTAATGGGAATTATTTCAATGCCAAACTGGTGCTTGAAAGAAGATTAAAAGGTATATCTGCGATCCGGTTTGGAGGCGAATACAATTACAGTGATCAAAAATCTGTCTACACTACAAACAATGGTCAGCAAGATCCCGGCAGTTTAAAGGAAAATGTAAAAGGACTTTTTGCAGAGAGTGATATTTATCTGACAAACAAGTTGGCCGCAAAGATCGGAACCAGGTTAGAAGAATCATCTATCCTCGATAAAACTAATATTGCGCCTCGTTTTTCTCTGGCTTATAAGGTGGCTAAGCAAGCACAGGCTTCTCTGGCTTACGGAATATTTTATCAAAATCCAGAAAGTAGATACTTGCCTTCTCCCAACAATTTGGGATTTATGAAAGCCACCCATTATATAGCTCAGTATATGAAAATGAATAGTGTAAGAACTTTCCGTGCTGAGATCTTTTATAAGAAATACGACAACTTGGTCAAGACAGGAATTTTGAATTCACAAACTAGTGTCGCAATTAATAACGAGGGGTTTGGGGATGCCAAAGGATTTGAATTTTTCTGGAGAGATAAAAAAACAATTAAGAATGTTGATTACTGGATCTCTTATTCTTTTCTTGATACCAAAAGAAATTATTTAAACTTTCCTTATGCAACTACTCCAAACTTCGCAGCAAAACACACAGCTTCTCTTGTAATTAAGAAATTTGTTCAGACGTGGAAGATGCAGTTCAATGCAGCCTATAACTATGCCAGTAGCCGGCCTTATTATGATGTACGATTTGATGGAAGCAAATATTATTTTGCTGACATGGGAAAAGTTCAGGATTATCACAATTTCAGTATTTCTTTTAATTATCTGCCTAAGATTGGCAACCCCGACGCCAAAAGCTTTGTCGTATACGTTTTGCAGGTAAACAATGCATTTAATATGAAACAGGTGTATGGATATGAATATTCTTACAATGGATTAAGAAAAGAGCAAATTGTACCACCATCAAGAATGTTTGTTTATATAGGTGCTTTTTTCAGCTTTGGAATTGACAGAACAGAAAATACTGTTAATGATCGCCTATTTTAAAAATATTTCAAAAACTTAAAACGATAAACAATGAAAAAGACAATTTTTATTTTATCAGCAATACTTGTTGCAGGTTTTTCTTTTGCACAGATGCCGGAAAAATTTGTGAAGGCAATGGAAGCCAAAGTACCGGCTGTCGATACTACCGTAAGTGTTCAAGGGTTAACAGATCTTGCTAATTCTTTTGAGCGTATTGCAGTAGCTGAAAAAAATCAGTGGCTACCTTATTATTATGCTGCTTTGTGTAATGCGACTGCTGGTTTGATGATAGGAAGTGGCGGTGATTTAATGGTGGCCAAAGCTGACAAGACAGATCCTTATGCAGATAAAGCTGATATGCAAATAAAAAAGGCAGAAGAATTGGTTAAAAATAATTCAGAGATCTATGTTGTAAAGAAAATGATCGCAACACTTAGAATGATGGGAGATGTAATGAGCCGGGCTCAGACTTACATGCCGGAAGCACAAGCTATGCTTGATGAAGCAAAAAAATTAAATCCTGACAATCCAAGAGTATATGTACTTGAAGCCCAGGATAAATTTTACACACCTGAGCAATTTGGTGGAAGCAAAGAAGAAGCAAAAGTATTATTTGAAAAGGCTCAAAAACTTTACGAGACATTCAAACCAGAAACAAGTATTCATCCTAATTGGGGAAAGAATCAAGTTGCCTATTTCTTATCTCAATACAAATAGTCTTTAAATAATTAATGCCCTGTTTCTAACAGGGCATTGGTTTTCATTTTTATAATTGACCATTATGGAACAGGAAAAAAAATTAACCGAACAGGAAAGCCTGCACCTGATCACCATGATGATCAATAAGGCTAAGGAATCTTATCATGATACTGGTATCGGCGCCATCATGTGGGGATCAGTTATCGCTATATGTTCTTTGGTAAGATTATCTGAAGTTCATTTTGAGTTCAGACTTCCTTTTGATATTTATTTGCTGACACTTGCAGCCATAATTCCACAAATATTTATTTCCATTAAAAAGAAAAAGGAAAGAAAAATAAAGTCGTATGATGATCCATATTTGGATTATATATGGCTTGGGTTTGGCATTTGCATATTTTTATTAATCTATATCAGCAATAATATTTTCGGGGAGTGGGGATCATGGGCTAATGAGTATAAAAACATAACTGGTAAGTCCGCCCCATTTCGTTTTAGTGAATACGTGGCCCCGCTTTTTTTAATGTTGTATGGTTTGCCAACTTTTATAACCGGTGCTGCATGTAAATTCAAACCAATGTTGTGGGGCGGTATTTTTTGCTGGATCTGTTGTATTGTTGCTATATATACATCTGTCAAAATAGATCTTTTGTTAACGGCAGCATCAGCGATACTTGCCTGGCTGGTACCAGGAGTTATTATGGAAAAAGAATATCGAATGTATAAAAAGGAACAAGCCCAATTGAATGTTTAAGGATCTTGATCCCATATTGCATTCTCAATTACGATTGGCCGTAATGTCACTTCTTATAAGTGTGAAAGAGGCAGAGTTTACTTTTTTAAAGGAAAAAACAAATGCCACAGCCGGAAACTTAAGTGTGCAAATTCAAAAATTAAAAGAAGCAGGTTATATCGACGTAATAAAACAGTTTAAAGACAATTATCCTCAAACAATTTGCAAAGTAACATCAATTGGGATCAAGGCTTTTGAAGAGTATGTCAAAAATTTACAGGCTTACCTTCAAAAATAAAAAGGCCCCATAAAATAGGGCCCGTCTCCGTTGATACTCTAACGGTATGAAAACTTCAAGGGTTTAACCATCTATAGATTCTTTGGTTTAGCATCCGGAGACTTTATTTAGCGGTACGGATCTGCTCTTAATTTTTTATTGTGTTACAAATTTTGCTGTTTGAATATTCGCACCATTACTTACTTTTAATATGTACATGCTCGGTTTAATATTTGAAGCTAAAGGAAAGCTTATAGTATTAGTTCCTTCAGAAGTATTCATTTTATTACTCATAATAACTTTGCCAGCTATGTCATAGATTTTTATATCAATTACCTGAGCAGTAAAAGATGAATAATTAAATGTGAGTTTATCAGTAACAGGGTTTCCGACAATCTTAATATTGCTGATGGTTGCATCTTTTGTTTGAAACACCAATATTTTAGAATAGGTAACCTTATTATTCTTGTCAATCATTTTAAGACGATACATTGTTTTACCAAAACTGTTGATCGTTTCATAGAACATATAATCTTCACGATCTTTTTTCTCGCTGGCGAATACTACACCAATTGTTTTAAATTCATTGCCATCATAGCTTCGTTGTATTTCAAATTGATCAGCTGTTTCATTTTTTGCCACTTTCCATTCAAGTGAAACGTTATTGTTTTTGTTGATATTACCTTGAAAGCTGATCAACTCAACAGGTAATACTGACATATAACTTGCAACCGGGAGATTTTTGTTATAACATTCGGATGCTGATTTTACAACAATTATTACAGCAGTATTTTTTGTTGATAATATAATATCCTGAGTGCTTGAAGAGATGCTAAGGATTGTTCTCACGTCAGAAAGACTGTCGTTTATATCCAATTCTCCAGCTACACCACGATCAACATATATTTCAACTGTAAGAGGAAAAGCACCAGCAGGGGCCGAAGATATATTATAGGTCAACAGAGATTTGTTTGGATCAGATGCATAACCGGATATAACTGCTCCAATTGAAAGTTGGTTTGAAGAAGTTAAACTTAGAGATATGCCATTTGTAAGTTTAGGTGTATGTTGACCAGGCTGGTCACTTTTTAGCCATTCGCCACAGAGTCCATCAGAGCTACGATAATAACCATTATTTGTTCCTACAGAATTGGGAATATATTCCAGGCTGTTATCTGGTATAGCATTGAAGTTAATTGTAAAATCAGGTGAGCTACCACTCATATCAACAGGTAGATTTGGCATTGCTTTGAGGTATGCAGGTACAACCGCTGCATTAAGGCCTCCGATAATTCCATTCACTAATATTCCATTTTTATAAAGAAATGTATGAAAGACACCTCCGGCACCAGTAATTTTTACAAAAAGATCATCCAGGTTAGCAGGTACAGAAACAGAAGTATAAGACGATCCATTTTTTTCCCATTTTGTCAATGAGCCACCAGCAGGCATAGAATTCCAATTAAAGTCAGCCGTAATATTTGATTGGTCCTGTATATTAAAAGGTGATTGAGAAGCACCAGAATAATAACCATGTGCAGCCACGGAGTCATTAGGAAAATCCAATACATAAAATCCGGATTTACCACCGGGCTCTTCATAATATAAAACTAGGGTATAATTGTCCAGGTATTCAAGACTGTTATTTTCATTGTAGAGTTCAAAGAACTCAGAGTTTCCATTACCTGGTTGCGGATAAAATTCGTTTATCACAGCTTGCGATCTGGATACGATCACAATGCATATTAGCAGACAAAGGGTAAAAGTTTTCTTCATTTCCTTAGGGTTGAATTATCAAATACGGATTTATGTTTCCCCAGGATTATTGGATAAAAGGTCTAATTATCTCTGATCTTAACCATCAGCTGAAAATGCCGCAATGAAAGAGGGAAGTTTAGAGTTAGTATCAGTACGGATTGTCTTAGATGGTTTTTACGTCGGATATATGACGATTTCTTCTCAACAAATCTACTATGGGTTTATTAGTAATGCAAGCAATTTCCGATGAAAAACTACGATACATGTTTTTTATTTGCTTTAAAGAATTAAAATAAAAAAGGCCCTATAGAAATAGGGCCCGTCTCCGTTGATACTCTAAGTGTATGAAAATTTTTCAAGGGTTTAACCAGTCGTCAGAATCTTTGGCTTAGTATCAGGAGATCTTTTTTGATTGACGAGGATTGCTTGTTCCTATCTTCCTTAGCTCCCTCCAGATTTCGGGAAGATGGCTTGTTATTAAGGTTACTGCTTTACAAATTTTGATGAATGAAGTTCGGTCCCATTATTTACTTCTACTACATACATACCAGCCTTAAAAGTTGAACTTAATGGCAGGCTTATCACGTTGCTGCCTTCCATGCTGTTTACTTTATTTTTCAATAATACTTTGCCGCTTATATCATAAATTTTTACATCAACTATTTGTGTAACTGGAGAAGTATAGCTAAAAGTAAGTTTATCATTTACCGGGTTACCGATGAGCTTAATATTATTTGAGATCGTAGATTTCAATTGGAAGATCAACACTTTTGAATAATCAATTTTATGGTTTTTATCGATCATTTTAAGACGATACATCACTTTATCTGTACCACTTGTTGTTTCATAAAACATATAGTTTTCGGTTCCCATTTTTTCAGTGGCAAGCACAACACCAATCGTTGTAAAATCTCTTCCGTTAGAACTTCTTTCTATTTCAAAATTGTTAGCGATCTCATTATCAGCAACAGTCCAGTTAAGAGTTACTTTATTATTCTTATTCATATTGCCCTGGAAACTGATAAGATGAACAGGCAATAGTTTGTTTATGACTAAATCATCACAGCCTATTACAGGGGCATTTACATTTAGGTCATCAATTGATGTTCGTACAGTACCGGCTCCTGTTTTTCCACCCATGGTGAGAGAAAATCTATATACACCTGGATTAGTAACCGCAATCGTTTGGCTGTATAAGGTAGCAGTTGTAGCAGCATTACTAATGTTGAAGCTGTCAAGTGTCTGAACAACTATTCCTGCTGAATTCACCAGGTCAAGTTTTATAAATCTTTTTGACAGTCCAGTTAGATTACCACTTATTCTGTAAACAAAAGAAATATCTATAGTAGTTCCGAAAAGAAGGAAAGGGGTACGCATAATACGTAAGCTGTCGGAACTTACTGGCGGCTCTGAGTAGGCACTTCCATTTCCATTAATAACATAACCAGAAGGACTGGTCGCATGCATCAGGTCAGTAAATTGCCAGCAATTAGCCTGAAGGGGTGCAAAGCCGTTGTCAAAATTTTCAGTGATCTGTGCAAATGTGTTATTTGCAAAAAGTGATAATGTTACAATGGAGCAAAGGGTAAAAATCTTTTTCATTTTCTTAGGGTTGAAATGTATAATACGGATTGTTGTTTCTTTCTTTTTGAAGCAGCCGTAATGTTACCGGGAAATTTCTTTTTAGAGGAGGTATCAGTACGGATTGCTTGTCGTGGTTTTCGGGGATACTTGGATCGTTCTTACGATGACACAAACGTAATATGCGCATTTTATTGATGCAAGTTTTTCTAAGTATTTTTTTTAAGTAAAATTTCAACGGACTCATTTTCAATAAAAATTTTTAAAAAATAATTTTGAACATAGTATAACTACTTTATGTATTTCTCTATTGAATATGCCTGGTTAGTAAAATCATTCAACAAAAAATCACAAACGATGATCAGATTTTTATTGTAGAAAGAGTTTTCGCCTTGTTGATTATATATAGAAAAAGGCCCTTTTAATAAAGGACCTTTTTTCGGTTAACTGTTCGCTTGTAATAATATTTTATGAAAAAGCTGTTATTGTTTTACAAATTTTAGCGTTTGGCTTATGATGTCAGTATTTACTTCAAGTATGTACATGCCAGGAACAAGGCCTGAACTTAATGGAATAGTTATTAAATTATTTCCTTTAAAACTGCTTATTTTTTGATTGACTAAAATTTTTCCTGTCAGGCTATATATTTTTATGTCTGCTTCCTGCACTTTTGTAGAATTGTAATTGAAAAAAAGTTTATCCCTTACAGGATTTTCCATGATCCTGATATTGTCATCAAGTTTCATTTTTGACTGGACTAATATGATCCTGGAATAAAAATCATGCTGGCTACTCCTGATCAATACTCTAAGACGATACATTATTTTATCTGAGGTGTTCTCTGTATCAGCATATGTATAATTTTCT
>JBIOVR010000305.1:0-2040 GCA_044867875.1 Chitinophagaceae bacterium | reverse complement strand
CTCGCAAATTATTTCCACGATAAGACTGCGGCGGCTTACAAAACAGAATTGCAAATAGCGTATAAAAAGAAAGATCGTTACTATCCATTAAAGAAGAAATTGCAATTCGAAGATTATAAGATCTTCCGTGAATTTCCATTAGCAAGATTGGGCAGAAACAGGAGTGGTGTGATAGTAGAAGAAAACAGTAAACGTTTAATGCCTTATCAAACGCTGGCGACAAGGACGATCGGTTTATCAAGAGAATATGTTGCGAGCAATGGAAAAGCAAAAAAGCAAAATGTTGGTCTTGAAAAAAGTTATGATAGTTTATTAACTGCTCAAAAAGGTCAACGCCTGGTTCGTTTTATTGCTGGTGGGGTACCAGTTCCGGTTGATGGTTACCAGGTGGAGCCTGAAAATGGGAAAGATATTATTACAACGCTTGATGTAAACATACAGGACATTGCTTCCACTGCTTTGATGAAAAAGATGATCGAAAGCGAATCGCAATATGGAACGGCGATCGTGATGGAAACAAAAACAGGAAAAATCAAAGCGATCGCAAATCTTGGCAAGCAGAAAGACGGAAGTTATTTTGAAGATGATAATTATGCATTAAGAGTTACCGAACCAGGATCAACGATAAAGCTTGCAACACTTTTATCTGTTTTGGAAAGTGGAAGTTCAAAGCTTAATGATATGGTGGAAGTTGGCACTACAGGTTATATGATGGTGGGACCAAGACCTGTAAATGATGCAGAAAGAGCACCGAAACCAGTATTAACAGTTGAAGAATGTTTTGCTCATAGCTCAAACGTCGGCATGAGCAAACTTGCATATAAAGCATTCGGAAATAACCCTAAAAAATTCAAAGAATACCTGCATGATTATTTGCTTGATGTAAAATCACCGATTGATCTGACCGATGTACCGAGACCACAGCTTGCTTCATTTGAAAAAAATGCTGCTGGTGTGATGAATATGCTCACGATGAGTTTTGGTTATGCAATACAAGTAAGTCCATTACATACATTGACTCTTTATAATGCTATTGCCAATAACGGTAAAATGATGAAGCCTTATTTAGTAAACAGGATCGTGAGAGATGGTATTCCTTATCGTGAATTTCAACCAACAGTTCTTAATGAAAATATTTGTAAGACATCAACTGTGAAAGCTGCTAGGTCGAGCATGGAAATGGTGATAACTGAAGGAACAGGCAGACCAGCATTTAAGGATATGCCCTTTGCAGTAGCGGGAAAAACAGGAACTGCCCATGTAAAAGATGGACCGATCAATTATGACGCTATGGTTTACCAGGCATCTTTTGTCGGATACTTCCCCGCAAATGATCCTGTGTACAGTTGCATTGTTGTTGTTCGTACAAAACCGCATGCTGCACTTCATTATGGCGGCCAAATAGCAGCACCGGTTTTCCGTGAGATAGCGATCAAGTTATATGCAATGTATATCGAACAAAAAACTGGTCCTAGATACCAGTCAGTAAAGGATAGTTTGAATTATTTCTACGCCGGCAGGAACAGTGATATAAAAAATGTTTTTAAAACATTGAATATTGATTATAGTGATTCAGTAGGCCGATCAGATTGGGGAAATGTAATAGCAGATAATTACCAGCCGGTAATAAAAGAAGTAAATGTTAGTAAAGCTGTAATGCCAAATATAAAAGGTATGGGATTGAAAGATGTTATTTACCTGTTAGAGAATATGGGATTGAAAGTAAAAGCAAATGGGCAAGGTAAAGTAATGGTACAATCTATACAGGCAGGATCAGCGTTGACAAAGGGAATGACTGTTTATGTTGAATTAGGATAAACATTTAACGTGAAGCTAAGTGATGTTTTATATAAAGTAAGTATCAGGTCGATCAATGGTAGTACGGATATAGATGTAAAAGATGTTCAGATCGATTCGAGGAAAATTAAAAAAGGCTCTTTGTTTATTGCTGTAAAAGGTTCTGCTGCTGATGGTCATCTTTTTATTGATAAAGCAAGTGAGAATGGCGCTTTAGTAATAGTCTGTGAAATATTGCCTGCT
>JBIOVR010000304.1:0-3618 GCA_044867875.1 Chitinophagaceae bacterium | reverse complement strand
TGATGATATGGACGGCAGCACAAATTGCCGAGGGTAGAAAACAGAAAGGAGTAAAACTAAATTATCCTGAATCAATTGCTTATATAGCCAATTTTGTTGTAGAAGGAGCACGAGAAGGAAAAACAGTGGCAGAATTAATGACGTCTGCAAGAAGTATTTTAAAACGAGCGGATGTTATGGAGGGAGTGCCTGAGATGATACATACAGTACAAGTGGAAGTGACATTTCTAGACGGGACAAAATTAGTTACCGTTCATGATCCGGTTCAATAGGTGAGTTATGAATGACAATTAAGATTATTTCTAAATTGAATTTATACGGAGGTTTTAATTTATAATGATTCCAGGAGAATATGTTTTATCTGAAGGCGATGTCCTTTGCAACGAAAACAGAAAAACCATAAAAGTTACTGTAAAAAATACTGGTGACAGACCTTGTCAAATAGGATCTCATACACACTTCTTTGAGATCAACAAAGTTCTTGATTTTCCAAGAGAGCAAGCATTTGGTTATCGATTAAACATACCAGCTGGCACATCAGTCAGATTTGAGCCAGGTGATACAAAGGAAGTAGAATTGTGTGAATTTGGAGGTTCAAAAGTTTGCTTTGGATTTAATGGTTTAACAAATGGAAGCATGAGATCAACAAATATAAACAAATCTGCAATGGAAAAAGCCAAGTTCTTTGGTTTTAAAGGAATGGGTAATTAGGAGAGGATATTATTGGTCTTAAAAGTAACAAAAAAACAATATACTGATCATTTTGGTCCAACCACAGGCGACAAGGTTCGTTTAGGCGATACAGATCTCTTAATTGAGATTGAAAAGGATCTCATAACCCATGGAGATGAATGTGTATTTGGAGGAGGCAAAACACTCCGGGATGGTCAAGCTCAAACACCTGGTGTTACCAGTGCAGGAGGTGCTTTGGACTATGTTATCACAAATGCTGTAGTGCTTGATCCTGTGATTGGGATAGTGAAGGGTGATATAGGTATTAAAGATGGTAAAATTGCAGGTATCGGAAAAGCCGGAAATCCATTAGTAATGGATGGTGTTGATAGAAACCTAATCGTATCCGCATGCACTGAGGCAACAGCTGGTGAACACACAATCTGTACTCCAGGACACTTTGATACCCACATTCACATGATTTCTCCTCAACAATACATAGATGGGATCAGTAATGGTATATGCAATATGATAGGTGGTGGTACTGGTCCTGCAGATGGTACTAATGCTACCACATGTACTCCAGGTACATTTAACATTAGCAGGATGCTAGAATCCGTAGAGGACATTCCAATGAATTATGGATTTTTGGGTAAAGGTAATGAGTCTCATCCGTCGTTAGCCACACAAATGGAACAAATCGAAGCCGGTGTTTGTGGACTAAAAGATCATGAAGATTGGGGAACTACTCCTGCTGTTTTGGATGCATCACTTCGTGCAGCTGATTTAACTGATGTTCAAGTTGCAATACACACTGATTCCATAAATGAATGTGCTTATTTAGAGGATACTGTTAATGCCATCGACGGAAGAGTGGTCCACAGCTATCATACAGAGGGAGCAGGTGGTGGTCACGCTCCAGATATACTTGCCATCGCAGCAGAAGCAAACGTTTTACCCTCTTCAACCAATCCTACAAGACCATTTACTGTTAATACTATTGATGAACACCTTGATATGCTCATGTTTTGTCATCATCTTAACCCTGGTGTTGCAGAAGATGTTGCTTTTGCAGACTCTAGAATTAGAGCCGAAACAATAGCAGCCGAGGATGTAATGCATGATGAGGGAGTTCTTAGTATGTATTCATCAGACAGTCAAGCTATGGGTAGAATTGGAGAGGTTGTAATTCGTGCATGGCAAACTGCCGACAAAATGAAAAAAATGAAAGGAAAACTAAAAGATGAGGAAGGAGACAACGACAATTTAAGAGCAAAGCGCTATATTGCAAAAACAACCATTAATCCTGCCATAACTCATGGTGTCGCAGACTACCTCGGATCTCTTGAAGTAGGAAAGTATGCCGATATAGTCATGTACAATAATGCTTTCTTTGCTGCAAAACCAAAAATGGTCTTTAAAGGTGGATTTATTGCTTGGTCTATAATGGGCGATCCAAATGCTTCTTTGCCAACACCAGAACCTGTCTTTTATAGACCAATGTTTGGTGCCATGGGGCGTGCTGTAAAGAAGACTTCTTTTACCTTCATGTCAAAAAAATCATTAGATCTTGGTGTTCCTGAGAAACTAGGATTAGAAAAAACTACATTGGCTGTTAAAAACTGCAGAAGTATAGGAAAGAAAGACATGCTGTGGAATGATAAAACACCAGAAATTACTGTAGATCATGAAACATATGAAGTAAAGATTGACGGGCAGATCGCTACTGTTGATCCAGCAAAGGAACTAACTTTAGCACAAAGATACTTTATGGCATAAGGGTTCTTCCCAACCACTCCAACTATCTTTTTTTCTTTCCAAAGTTTATGTTGCTTTAATTTCTGTTCCGCATTAATATTCTGATACATTTATCTCTTGGTCTTTAATTTTAGAAAATATGTCTTCACCACAAAATTTTGGAGTTTGGAAACCAATAGCTGAAAATATTGAATTCAATGCTTTAGAGTCTAATTCAAACGCGGTAATGGCCGTAGCTGAAACGGTGAGAACCACCCTAGGACCAAAAGGGTTGGATAAACTATTGATCGATCAGTCAATGAATAGACATGTATCTAACGACGGTGTTACCATATTACTTTCGTTGAGAGCAATTCATCCTGTCGCAAGAATGATAGTAGAAATTGCAGAAAGACAAGAACAAAAAGTAGGCGATGGAACAACAACTGCTGTAATTTTGGCAGCCGAGATGATTAAAGAAGGTAAAAGATTAATTCGTGAACTTGCGGTGCATCCTACTAAGGTCGTTGAAGGCATTGAAAGTGGTATAAAACATTCATGCGAATTGCTAAAAAAAAGTGCCATAAAGATCAACCTTGATGCTCCTGAACTCGATCAAATCGTAAAAACGAGCTTGTCATCAAAATTGGATGGTCGAGTATTGCATACGTTGGTAGTTAATGCGTTACGTACCGTGGGAAAAGATGCGATTTACAACGGATTATATGATTTTGATAAGGCAGTACAGGTAATAAGAAGAGTAGATATTGAGGATAAAATTTTTAATGGCATTGTTTTGGAGAGAAAAAGAATAGATCCAGAACTTCCAAGCAAAGTTGAAAATTCGAAAATTCTAATTCTGAGATTGGATTTAAAACCCGTAAAAGAGTCGTGGATCAAAGAAAATAGTAAATATCAAGATATTCTTACTATGGAAAAAGATCGTTTGGAAAAATCAAAAAAAATTGTTGATACCATAGTTGAAACGGGAGCAAATACTCTTTTTATTGCTTCACCTGAAGTGGATCAAATAGTCGAAGATCTTTTTGTATCAAAGGGATTATTTGCGGTCCACATTTCAAATGAAGAAATAGAATATTTGTCAAGATATACGGGTGCAAAACCAGTGCGAACACTAGATGATCTAAAAAATAAAGATATCCTTGGTGTTTCTGAGAAAATATACGAGGATGAAGATAACGGTATAAT
>JBIOVR010000303.1:0-4664 GCA_044867875.1 Chitinophagaceae bacterium | reverse complement strand
TCGAAGTATAAAAGTCATGTTTGATAAAGAAGAAGAAGTTTATTTCTGCCAATGCAAGAAAACAAAAACGCCTCCGTTTTGTGATGATACTCACTTAACAATAAAGAAATAATTCCCACAATCTTTCAAGTTCATCGCCATTTTCATATCGTTCATCGAAACAATTTCTTTGCGGCCCAGGCACGGAATAGTTTTGACATGAAAATTAAAAACAGATATGAAAAAGATCGTTTTAACCACCGCGTTTGCTCTTCTGCTTATTTTTTTAAGCAGTTGCCTTACCACCCTTCACCCCATTTTTACTGAAAAAGACCTGGCTTATGATCCCAAACTTATTGGCACATGGAACACAGAAAACGAGGGGAAAAAAGGTAAGGTGATAATCAACAACCTTGCAACAGAAAATTCAGTAGAACTTCCGGGAAATATTTCCGCCATTAAGCAGCAAGGTTATTTTATCATTGACCAGGATGAAAATGGTAAAGTCTCTGATCAGTATATCGCTTTTCTTGCCCGCATCGGAAAGCATCTGTATTTTGATTATTATCCTGCTGAAAAAAAAGAAGACCGAAAGCTTGATGAATTCTTCGGAATACATTTTGTAAGAATGCATACATCTTATCGTGTCGAAATTTTAAAAAACGGCAGTTTTGAATTAAGTCAATTAGACGGATCGTATGTAAAAAGCCTGATTGACGAAAAAAAGATACGGATCAGTCATGAAACAGACGCTGATGATAATACAGTGATAACGGCTTCTACTAAAGAGCTTCAGCAATATCTTCTCAAATATGGCGATGAACCTTCTGCATACAGAAGCGAAAAAACAATTTTTAAAAAATAATCAATTGTATTTAAACATAAATCTTTAGAAAATGAAAAAGACAATCTTCATCATTTCAATCGCAATACTAGTTACTGCTTCTTCCTGTGTCACTACTTTACAACCACTCGTCACTTATAATACCGCAATTGCTGATAACAGACTTGAAGGAGGATGGGAACAAGACGGAGAACAATATATAGTTCAGAAAGTTTTCAACAGCGACTTTTTCAAGAAAAATCAAAAAGATCTTGAAAAGAATCGTAAAGAAAATAATGGGCAGCTATCAGAAAAAGATAAAAGAGACTCTGTTCTTTTTTCTAAATCCTATCTAATAAAATATTCAAAAGATGGTATACAATATCTCTTATTTGGCAGTCTGATAAAACTAAACGGTCGTCTATTTATGAATTTCAAACCTGTAGATATGACAGAGATCGATACTAGCAATGCAGAAATTGAGATCAATCTTTCTAACCGACTCGATTCTTATACAATTGCACGTGTACAATTCACGAATAAAAACATAATGAAACTTGATTTTATTGACGGCGGTTACTTGCACGACCAAATAAAAGCAGGTCATATGAAAATAAAAAATGAGACCGATGAACTGTACGATACTTTTTTGATCACTGCTTCAACTACAGAATTGCAACAGTTCCTTGAAAAATATGGTGATGATGGTCGTTTCTTTAACAAAGAAAATTCTGTTACCTTAAACCGCAAAAGCTGAGAATGAAGAGAAAGTATTGGGAATTGAATCATCCTGTATTAAGAATTTTACAGCACCTGGCGTTCTGGGTGCTTTCATTCTTTGTGTTTCTCAATCTTTTTAAGACAGGTATCAAACCTGAAAAAGTTGATTACGTCTATACCGCTTTATTCCAGGTAAGTTTGTTGCCGGCTGTTTATATTAATCTTGAATTACTATTGCCAAAATGGGGAAAGAAAAAAAATATCCTGTTATACATATTTTCCCTCGTCATAATTATCACCTTATTCTCATGGATCAATTATAAATTTTTTGCTGAATGGTCAGCTAAATTTTTGCCCGAATATTTTTTTATTTCTTACTTTACTTTTAAAGAGATCGTTTTCTTTTTTACCATTTATATTATTGTTACTTCGCTCCTGAAATTATCCAAATCATGGTTTTGGGTGAGTGAATTAGAAAAAGAATTACTCGAAAAGGAAAAACAAAAAACTGAAGTGGAACTTAAAGCGCTGAAAGCACAGATCAATCCGCATTTCTTTTTTAATACATTGAACAGTATCTATTCCATGGCGCTGGATAAAGATGAACGATTGCCCGGCACAGTGTTACAATTGTCGGACCTCATGCGGTATTTTCTTTATGAATCAAAAGATAATTTTGTGCCTTTGGAAAAAGAGTTGGCGGTAGCAGATGATTATATTGCTTTACAAAAGATCCGATCCGGAAAACAATTAAGTATTGAAATAAATAAACAATGTGAAGTGAATGGTCAGAAGATTGCTCCACTGTTGCTTATTACCTTTCTTGAAAATGCATTTAAGCATGGGGCAAAGGGAAGTTCAGGAAATACATTTATAAGGCTTGATATAAAAGTGGAGAAGAATAAACTGAATTTTACAATTGAAAATAATAAAGGCCTCATTGATGAAGTAAATACAGGTGATCACAATGGTCTCGGGCTTGAAAATGTAAAACGCCAATTAGAGTTATTGTATCCGAATAAACATTTATTGAACATAAAAGATCAACCAGATCGTTTTATTGTTGCATTGCAATTAAGTTTATGAGCCGCTATAAATGCATAATAATAGAAGATGAACCATTGGCACAGAATATCCTTAAAAAATATATTGCTGATCATCCTTCTCTGGAATTGGTTGCGATATGCTCCGATGCTTTGGAAGCTCAGACAATACTAACACAACAAAATATTCAATTACTTTTCCTTGATATAAGCCTGCCAAAATTATCAGGGATAAACTTTATTAAAACACTGATACATCCTCCGTTAGTGATATTTACAACAGCCTATCCTGAGTTTGCCGTAGAAGGATTTGAATTAAACGCTGTTGATTATTTATTAAAACCATTTTCGTTTGAACGTTTTCTGAAAGCCGTAAATAAAGTAATTGAAAAACTCAACACTCCTGTTCAAAATAATTATGCCGGCAGCAGTTCCTTTATTTTTCTTAAAGCAGATAAGAAAAATCACAAAATTGATCTTGAAACTATTCATTATATCGAAGCTATTGGTGATTATATGAAAGTGATCACTGATGCTGGTCAGCTGATCGTAAATGAAACAATGAAAAAGATGCAGGAAGTATTACCGGCAAGTCTTTTTATTCGTGTACATAAAAGTTTTATCATCTCCCGAAGCAAGATCCGCTTCATTGAAGGAAACTTTGTACAGGTAGCTGATAAAAGCATTCCTATCGGCGCAACATACCGAAACGAATTGCTCGCAAGTATTGAAAAGAAAAATTAAACTACTTACTCATCATCTTCGCACCCGATCGGCGCACCCGGCGGAATTTCCTTATGAATAGTTGGTTTTGCTTTTTCCGGTTCTTTCATTCTTTCTGATGCAAGTAATAAATGGCCCTTGTAAGTTGCATCGGTAGCTGTTTTCAATTTAGCCTCAATAAAAGTTTTCAGATCTTTCAATGCTGTTTGTAATACTGATCTTACAACAAAAGAATTATTATCATTAATACTTGCAGCCAATAAATAAGTCAGTAAAACCTCTTCCGTTTGTATTTGGATCAATCCATCTATACCAGTCAACCTTGATGCTTTCCAGGTTTTAGAAACAAGCAGGTTGATCATTTCAGCAACTCCCAGTCCTTTATTCATTACTTCATATTGCACCATCCTGTTCAATCTTTCGGAATTAAATAAAAATGATAAAGGAAGATCGGCGGAAGTTTCTGCAGGAGACAAAACATCAAATGCCAAACCTGTTCTCTTCCTAAAAAGTTCTCTTGAAAATCCATAGCCCGCTGGTAATGGCGGAATTAATTGAGCAATCCGATCTGGCAACCTTAGAAACTTTGGGTCAATACAATCAATGATCGCATTCAGTGCAGTTAATTGATCTTCTTTTGATAAAGACTTTGTTATTATTTGCCCATCACCCCGTAATGAATAATTATAAAACATTCCGCCCACAACTTTTGTTGCCGCTTCAAGCTGGTAACGATGATAAAAATAAACCGGCACCAATACATCTTCAAGCATTGCCATCGGCACACCGGTCCTTATATTTTTTTCACCAAAATCAGTTAATGCTTTGTTGCGGACCTTCATTACATTTTTTAACTCCGTTACTGCATCAATCCCATTATCCCAAAGATGTGCCTGCGGATGCAAACCGCCGGGTGCACGGGCATCACGATCAGAAATAAATTGCAGCCCTTTCCTTTCTGCATCAGACAAGATCTTACTTAATGCTGTTGCTTCATTTGTGCCGGAAGGAAAATCATCATAGCCGAAAGTGATCGCCGCCTTATCCCATTCGCCGATCTTATTATCGTATGCATTTCGCAGATCAATTTCTCCTGCAACATCTAAGCTTATTGTTGGATGCGGATAATCCATCACACTGGCACGATCGCTTACACTTGCTGCATAATTGTGCATCAAGCCAAGTGTGTGACCAACTTCATGCGCTGATAATTGTTTTAATCTTTCCAATGCCATCCTCAACATTTTATTATCTGCCGGCATCCCATTTTCAAATGGCGCTAATAAACCAGTAGCGATTAAATAATCTTGTCTTACACGCAATGAACCAAGTGATACCTGTCCTTTTATTATTTCACCAGTTCGTGGATCGGTAAC
>JBIOVR010000302.1:0-7029 GCA_044867875.1 Chitinophagaceae bacterium | reverse complement strand
GAGAAATAAGATAAGGCACCAAATATTCCTGCAATTCTTCCATTAATGATACAGTTTAACAGCGCAGAATAAAACTAACATTTCAAAGTTTTCTTTTGCTTGATAAATGTCAATGAGAGTTATGATTTTAGAAATAAGATCACAGATCTTTCTTTTTAAAAACCCGCAATGCCCACCAAAGTGGAATAAAGATCCAAAGCAGCATGATGCCAACTGTAAAAAGAATACCAGAACCACTGCCAAAGAAATCTTTATATAACGCACCGGTATAACCCATCAATGCACTGACATCCATTTTGAGCATGATTGAAATACGACCCAGATCAATCGGATTAAATGCAGAAAGAATAAGGGTGGCTTTCTCAAGGGGGTAATCGCTGAAGTTGAAAAGAATTAAAAGTATCAGTCCGTCATAGATCAACGCAAAATAAAACCAAAACAATAAGGCAAAACCAATTCCTCTCGCCTTGTCTCTTGCTTTTACAGAAGTAAGAAAGGCCAATGATGTAAATACAAGTGTTAAGCAAATACCAGCGAATAATAAGGAGAATCCAACGTTGTCAGGAGAATAAAGTAGTACAGGAATTCCGACACCGATCAAAAAACTGCTTAACAAAGAAAGAGCCACACCTCCATATTCACTCAACAAAATCTTACGACGGCTCATCGGTTGTGAAAGCATTAGCTCAATAAACTCATACGAATTATAATAATGAATAGTTGTAAATATCATGCTGATAAGCGGCACTACAATTAAAATGATATTTAACAAACTTAGTATAGCCTTGCTGCTGTTCTCTTCCATATTGAAGAGACTGAAAGAAACAAGAAACAGGAATGCAGTGTACGCAAGGATCACTTTGCTTCTAACAATATCGTAAAGAACATATTTTGATAACTTAAGCATAATCTTTGTTTTGTCATTCTGAAGGAAACGAAGAATTCTTTTCATCTTTTATTTTTCCAACGACAAACATCCCGTCAATCCATTCGCTATTAAATTTCTCGCCTTTCATTATCCTCGCTATTGCTTTGCCCAATTTTAACTCACCTGTTTCTTCTCTTAATTGATCTATCTCTTTAAAAAATTCCACCTTTCCTTCCTGCAGGTAGATAATATGTGTTGTCAATTCATCCAGGTCGCTTAAAATATGCGAGGTAATAAGAATGAGTTTGTTTTTGCTTTTTTCTTTCAGAATTTTTTCTTTTAAAATTTCTGATGACAAGGGATCAAGCCCTGCAGTTGGCTCATCCAGTATCAATACACCTGGGTCAAAAAGAAAAGCGAGAGCAGCACTAACCTTTTGTCTTGTTCCTCCGGAAAGTGTACGCATCGGTTTATCGAAGATCTTTTTAAGGTCAAATTTCTCAATCAATTCTTCATCAATTTTATCTTCCGGCACATTTCGGATATTCCTGAGCATTTTAAAAAGTTGCCCCACTTTCATGTTATCAGGATAACGGCCAATTTGTGGCATGTAACCAATTTGCGAACGGTAAGAAGGATCGCCATTAATTAATTCATCATTAAAAAATATTTTCCCACTGTCTGCTTTTATCATCCCAAGTACGGCTTTGATCAAAGTTGTTTTACCGGAGCCGTTCGGTCCTATCAACGAGATCACTTGTCCTTTTTCAAATTGAACATCGATATCATTCAGCGCCAACAGCTTCCTGAATTTTTTGGTTATATGTTCTACCCTGATCATAATTTAATAGACTTAATCATTGGTTTATCATCAACTAGATTTTCGGAAGCAAGACTCGGTATGGCCTTCTCTGTTTTATCAAGCAGTGAAACCATAAAACTTCTCAACAGGATAAGAGAGTTAGGGTTTTGTTCTACGATCATCGAGTACATGCTTACAGGATGGTAGGGCACATCACCTATTCCATTTTTATTCAGATCATACCCTTCATACTTATCCCAATAATTATTATAAAATTTATTTAGTGCCAGTGAGCCGTTTGTACCTACGTCAAAACTGTTACCAAAGAAATTATTCTGAAAAAAAATATTATCATCACAGCTCGCCTGCACTTTTAATGCCCAACCATTTTCTTTAAAAATATTTTTTGACACATCGATACGGCTGCTTCCCTCCATGTGAATGCCAACTGAATTTTTAAAAAAAGTATTATGCTGGATATAGCTGTCAGATATATCTTTCAAAAGGATGCCATAGGAAGATGGGCCCCAGTTCATTTCAAATTTATTTCCTTCCATCTTTACTTTGTGTGAATACATAACAGCGACACCTGCCCCATTATTCCTAAACGTATTATTAAAATAGTTGTCGTTACTGGAAAACATAAAGTGAAGACCATACCTGATATTTTTTTCACTCAGGTTATTTTGAATTGTTGACTGAGTGACAAATTCAAAATAGATCCCGTCACGGTGACCTTGGATCGAATTATTTTCCACCTGCATGTCCGCACATTTCCAAAGATGTATACCATTGCCTGACAGATGCTCTGATTTGTCATTGCCTTTGATCGTATTATTCCGGATAACGGAATTAATCGTATTAGCCAAATGAATACCGAATGAAGCATTGATTATGCTATTGTTTTCAATGAGAATGTTGGTCGCATCAATTATTTTCAAAGCGGCGTAATCATTCATTGATGAATAACCCGCATTAGCAAAATGAATGCCTTTGATCACGATATTTTTTCCGGTAAGCGTAAGGATTTCATTTTTATTCTCACCATCAAGGACAGGACCGTCAATCCCTACCAGGTAAACAGCCTTGTTAATTATTATATTGCCTTCCTTATAAATTCCTTTGTTCAGCAAAATCGTATCTCCATCCTTTGCTGTCTTAATTCCTTCCCGTAACGTGCTGATCGCTTTATCTTTTCCAACTATAATTTTATTGGCTAAAGCATTGCTCATTACAAACAGGAGTAATATGGTTAATAAGTTTCTCACTTGATCAAAATATTATAAAGCGTGGCCCAGTTGGTAACCCTGCTTCCTTCTACTTCTGCAGATTTCTTTTTAGCCTCTGTTGCGTTTTTAAATGCAGCAGCATTTCCGCCCATCGGGCTTTTGAACTGACTGCTTACGACAAATTCTGCCGACTTTACTTTTACAAATTCACCTGGAGCGTTATACTGAACAAATAATGTTTGGTGAATACTACTTAGTTCCACGCCGCGGCGTTCTAAAAATACAGCTATGCAATGTGTGTCATCAAACTTGTACACTTTTCCTTTTTTAGTTACGATTTCAGCTCCAAATTTTGGATCAACAATGGTCATTTTGCATTCTGCACATTGATCTTTTCCCAAATTGATTTTTTCGGCTTTAGGGTTGCAACCCATAAGCAGGAAAGCAATAAATACGACAGGCACTGAAAGATTTGAAACAGATGAAGGTTTTGATTTGTATTGTTCCATTTTCATTTGTTTTTTTTGCTTCCGCCATTCAATAAACCATATAATAAAAAACAGAGCTGTTACACCAACTACCACCCAACCACCAGTATCGGGATAAGAATAGGAGTCAAAGTTCAGGAGTTTTTTGTGACCGATAAGAGGTGGTTGATAAGACAAACCTGGAACCTTAATGGCGGCTGAAGGATCCAGCTCATGTCCATATTTATAGCCCCACATGTAAAAGTCCACTAAAGCCGCCACACCGCCAATCAGAGAAAGAACAAGATAAAGGAAGAGTAATTTGCGCCTGCCGGTAAATGCAATAGCCAACCCAAACAAAATAAAGAAGCCGAGGATATAAACAAGAAAAGAAAATTCCGGAAACATCTCTGCCTTAATATGCTTCATTCCGATATAATGATTCAAACCGTTTATTATTTCTACCTGCCCGGAAATTTTGTTTAACCATATCTGCATAGATAACCCTTCAGGATATTGCGGAGCAACTAGGTAAATAGACCATGCCGGTACAAAGAACATGATGATCAGTGCTAAAGACCCAATCGCTATAATAATCCGGGAAGTATTGCCCATCTTTTTCATAACCTCTTCTTTTAAAACGCATCCGGGACTTGCGATGTCCCGGACACATGCTCAAAGAATACTTTTACAGATCATACTCTTCTTAATTTTTAGAAATACCTCCACTTGTTTTTACTGTATCTGCAGTTACAGCAGGCTTATTAGTACCTGTACTAAAAAGCAAAGCTACATTGGAACCGGCAGGAGACACTCTTAAATAACCAGACATCTCCTGGTGAAGTGCAGAACAGAAATCGGTACAATAAAAAGGGAATATACCAGTTCTGTCGGCCACCCATTTAAGTGATTGTGTTTCGCCAGGCATTATTAAAATTTCAGCATTATTAGCTCCTTTTATAGCAAACCCATGTGGCACATCCCAATCCTGCTCAAGGTTTGTAACATGGAAATACACTTCATCACCTACTTTGATTCCCTCAATATTATCCGGTGTCAGGTGAGAGCGGATAGCCGTCATCCATACATGCACCTGGTTGCCGTTGCGTTCTACTTTAGCCTTGCCTTCGCCCATGGAAACATAAGCATGGGTGTTCTCTTCAATTTTGTATATTTTTCTTTGCTTACTTTGTATCAAAGCGGCGGGTATCGCTTCGGCATAGTGCGGCTCGCCAGTTGTAGGAAAGTCGAGAATTAATTTCATTTTTTCTCCGCTGATATCATACAACTGGGCACTTTGTGTCAGCTCTGGCCCGGTTGGCAGATAACGATCTTTAGTCATCTTATTGTAAGCAATCATATACTTACCATGAGGTTTTGCTGTTGGGCCACCGGGCACAGATAAATGACCAATAGCATAATAGGTAGGCACACGATCAAGCACCTGAAGATCACTTAATCTCCATTTTACTATTTCAGAAGAAAGAAACATAGAAGTATAAGCATTCCCTTTTCCATCAAACTCTGTATGCAAAGGTCCAAGTCCGGGTTTGACAACTTCTCCATGTAACGCAGCTTCATATTTAATAACGGTAATGCCATCATATTCGCCATCAAAAGCTTTATCCGCTATTGCTTTTTGAAGTTTTGTAAATGAGAACACAGGAATACTTGCAGCAAGCTTGCCTGAAGCCACTATATATTCACCGGTAGGGTCTACATCTGTTCCATGTGGTGATTTAGGACAAGGGATCATGTACATCATATCCGGACAATCGGCAGGATCTAATATGACGATTTCTGTCTTTATTGTAGAAGTAGCAGTATGAGTGTTTTCATTATATACATTGTGTGCATATTTTACGGCTTGCTTTTTCGCTTTGCCAGCTTTTACATATTCTTCTGCTTTCTTCCAGTTCACAGCCAGCACAAAGTCTTTATCCTTAGCAGAGGCATTTTGTTCCAAAAGTGTGTTGGCTTTTTCAGAATTGTAGCAACTGAAAAAGAACCAGCCATGAGATTTGCCTTTGCCCGCACGGGACAGGTCAAAGTTCACTCCCGGAGTACGGATCTGGAACGCAATATTCATTTCTCCCGACGCTTGATCGATAGATATAAAACTTATAGATCCTTTGAAATTCTGTTTGTAAGTATTGATGGGAACATCGCCATTCTGATCATCTAGCGGAATGCTGAAACGGGTTGCCGCCACCACGTATTCTGAATTTTCTGTAATAAAAGGTGAAGCATGGTTACCTGCACTATTAGGTATTTCCAAAATTTCTGAAGTTCGGAACGTCGTCAAATCTATCCGTGCTATGCGTGGCGTGTTGTTACCATTCGCAAAAGCCCATCGACCGTCATGTTCTCCTTTGGTTTGCGAAAGAGCAATATGGTGCTGATCATCCCATGGTACAAAACCATGAGATGTGTTCAACATTGGCTTTGTTTCTTCACTAAATCCATAGCCACTTTCGGGTGATTGAGAAAAAACAGGTATGATACGAAACAAACGACCTGATGGGATACCATAGACAGCTACCTGTCCGTTGAAGCCCCCGGAAACAACATTATAAAACTCGTCGTATTTACCAGGCGCAACAAAAGACTTTGAAGCGTCGCCACTTGCCGCCGACTGAGCAGTTTTGGGTTTACAACTTTGCATTGATAGGAGGCAAGCTAAGGTCACTATCAAAATCACATAGATTTTGAAATAATTAAATTTCATATTGGTATTATTTAAATGAAAAGAAAGGTCGCTGTATAAAAACAAGTTGTCATATTTCTACTTAACTCCATCATTCGATCGCATAAATTCCAGAACCTCACGTGCCTGTTCTTTGCTGAGGTTTTGGTTAGGCATACGCACCATACACTGCTCCAGTAATTTTTGCGCTTCCGGATCAGTCTCGAGCATCATTTCCACGTTCGTGATCATATTCATGATCCAATGTGGCTCACGTCTTTTAGTAACTCCAGCCCAACCGGGACCTACCAGTCTTTCATCAGATAGTTTATGGCAGCTCTGACATTTAAGCTCATAGGTGCTTTTTCCTGCTTTCACCGATTCCTGGTTCAAAGGAGTTGTTAGTGTCACATCCCCTGGTTTAACTTCAGTGCCGTGAACTTCGGGTTGATCTGCTGCTGGCTTCTGGGTTGTGGTTTCTTCTTTCGATTTTTCTTCATTATTACAGGCTGCAAAAAACAATAATCCTGAAATAAGAAGCGCAGTTGCTAAAAATGATTTCCGTTTCATTTTGATGAGAGTTTTATTGTTATTGAATATCATAAGATACGTACATCTTTTATGACACAAAAATATTTGTGCCCTCACAGGGCTATTATGATATGTGTCAAAAAACGAGATGAGTTTAATCACCTGCATAGGAAAACAGCAGGATTATTTTTGAAAAATTTTTTTCATGTTTTTATCCAAATCATTTGGATATGCCCTGCGGGGTATACTATACATAGCGGTAATGGAGGATGAACATCGAAAAGTTCAGATCGACGAGATCGCATCGAGGCTATCTGTGCCCAAACATTTTTTAGGTAAGATCATGCAGCAGATCGTTAAAGCAGGTCTCTTAAAATCCACGAAGGGTCCTTATGGAGGTTTTTCTCTTACCGCTGAAACACTTGCTACGCCTGTAATAAAGCTGG
>JBIOVR010000301.1:0-15105 GCA_044867875.1 Chitinophagaceae bacterium | reverse complement strand
AACAGGTAAGGGAGCTGTAACCCGAAATAATGCGGTTGTGATACAAATGTGGTCGCAATGTTTATTGACAAGAACAGAAGCTGAAACAGTGTTGAATAATTTAGCAGTGGCAGGTGATCCTGCTGACAAAGTAGGATTAAAAGCATATGCGAGTATTTTTTATGCTTTAAGCATGGGCACACTTGCTCAATTTTTTGAAAAGATACCTTTGACAAACGGCCTTAATGCTGAATTCAGTCCAAGAGCAGAAGCGTTGCAAAAAGCAATTACAGCTTTGGAAAGTGCTGATGCAGATTTGGCTTCGACAACACCGAGCACAAAATTTATTAGCAAGATCCCGGCTGGAATTGATATAAAAAATACAGTAAAAGCTCTTCTTGCACGATATTACAATATTCAAAGCATGATCACCGGCACATACAATTCTGCTTCGGGTAATAAGGCTTTGACATTTGCAGCTGCTGCAAGCCAGACAATAAAATCTGAATTCAGGTTTACGGCTACTACTACAAATCCTTTGGGCGAACAGAACTTTGGTAATAATGTGTTTGGAGCAATTGATTCGACACTTGGGTTAAAAAATGGATTGGCGCCAGTGCCTGCAGCAACAGATCCCCGTGTTGGTTTCTACATCAGCAAAAAAGATGCGACTAACTATCCTTTAAAGGCATTTGCTCTTAATACGACAGCATCATATCCTGTTTATCTTCCGGGGGAAATGAGTTTGATCATTGCGGAAAATTATGCACGTCAAAATTCATTTGCTCAAAGCAAGACAGCATTAGATGCTGTTCGTACAAAGACAACAGATATTTATGGTATTGGTGCAGCACAACCACCTTACAGTGGTCCAATGACAGCAACTGATTTGTTGCAGGATATTTATAAGCAAAGAAGACTTGAAATGTTTATAAGCGGCCAGGAACTTGAAGATAGCCGCAGGTTTGGTCGTCCGGCACCTAATACACCAGGTGAAGAAAGAAACAGAAATTTCTTTCCCTATCCTTTTATTGAAAGAGATAATAACACAAATACACCTGCTGACCCAGCAATATGAGTTTTGATTTTCGGTTTATATAAGCAGTAAGGGCTACCAGAAGGGGTAGCCCTTTTTATTTAATATAGGATATAAAAAACCCCAGCACGTAGCTGAGGTTAATTAATATCTATGATTAGATCTTAGTCAACTACATTATTATCGTCTTCTTACTCTGAATGTAGCCGATACATTATGAAGATTGTTATTCAATATTTCCCGAAACTGTCCTGTAAAACTTCCTTCAATAAACTGACCCACTACTCCATAAGAGGTAAAGGTTACATTGAAAGGCGTTACCAATGTTATTGAAGAATCTCCATACTGATTTGCCGTCATAAACATCACTGGAAAAGTTCCTACTGCTCCTCCCTGTGTATAAAAATCAATGTTTATGTTCGGCTGATTTTTTTTGAAGGCCATAATAAGTGTAGCAGGTTGTGATGTTGCATTACCTGTTGAAACGAAAAAGGAGTCTGCTGTAGCAGTACTTAAACTATAGTTAGTTCCATCCAGGGTATAATTGAAAAAGCTAACTGATGATGTACCACATGCAGATAATGTTCCGGTGCTTACTGTTCCGCTTGAAGCCGTTCCGCTCCATATCGAACTTTGCTCATTGCTGGTATTATCAACAGCCACAACTTCTACAGTTGCGTTGCTGTTTGAGCAACGTGTAACAGTTAGTGAGAAATTACCATTGCTGATTGGCTTATTATAAAGATGACCATCATAATAAATCATTGCATTACCATTTATTACAGGTTGATTGCTACAATTTACTGCGTTGCCTGTGATCTGTAAATAATTTATTGGAGGTATGGTAACTGTTATTGTACCAAGATTTGTATTTGAGCTATAAGGTCCGATATTCTGCGAAAAAACCGGTTGATTACAATTGCTGAAAACTTCCAGCAGTAAAGGTTCGTTTTTTGGTACCAAGCCACCGACATGACCTGTTGAATCAGTATAACCGTAGCTTGCCCCGCCACTATTCACCCTTGTAATTTTTACTGGTGTAAATGGCAATGATCCTTCTACAGTTTTAAGGTTTAGTTCAAGAAAAATGGTTGGAATACTTACATCGCAATTCCAAAATGAGAAATGGCTTACGTCACCTTCATAATAATCGGTTCCTTTAGTTGCACTGCCTTCTTCTTTCCAAAGACCAGTTGTTTCATTAACTGACCAAAGAGGAATAATTGCAGGCGCAGTTGAACGTAAAGAAGAAGGAATAGCGAATTTAAGTTTCGCAGTTTTACCAGCCGCAATTTGCAATTGTTCGCCACCACTGCCTTCCAGTTCCACTGCGAGCATTCCATAAGATTTTAGTATCACCCGGTTATTATCTGCATCTGTTCCCTGGAAACTTCCGGGAACTATTTGTGCAATATCTGCTGATGTAGGATCGATGGCCTCAGCATAAACTTTTACACTGCCTGAATAGGATTGATTATTTGATCTTACCACAATACCCGATGCCGGCAAAGTGATCTTAGAATTATCAGGAAGGCTTAATGATCCGCCTGCTACAGCATCAATGCTCCCGATCAACGTTTTTGGAACAAGTTTTAGTTTAATAAAATTTGTATTGTTAGGAGAAGCAGAAAATACACGGTATCCTTTGAAGAAACCGCTTTTTTCTACTGTTACCACTGCAGAATATTTATCAAGCTGTATATTATTAAAACGAAACAGGCCTCGATTGTCTGTGGTTGTAGTATTACTACCTGCTTTTACAGTTGCACCTGTAACGGCATTATTGTTATTGTCAATTACTTTGCCCGTAACAGTTCCCTGGACGGGGGTTGGATTTACAACGGTACCTGTGCTGCCACCGGTTCCGGGATCATCATTTTTTACTTCTTTTTGGCATGATAAGAGAGAAATCGAAATAATCAGGCAGCTAAGCAGGTAATTGGTGATTATTCTCATGGTAGCAATTTTCGTTGGTAAAAATAATTAATGCTTCTGACAGAATTGCTATTAAATAGTTTAAAATTGGCAATGCAACGTTGGATAAAAACTTGTTGTCAGAACCTGTAAGAAAGGATGATGGATACTCAAAAACTGGTAAAGGATTGCATCAGGGGAATTCCGGCTGCCCAGCGGCAGCTATATGACCATTTTGCCGAAACGATGCTGGGTGTTTGTTATCGCTATACCAAATCGATGGATGATGCTGAAGATGTGCTGCAGGATGGGTTTATAAAAGTTTTCAGGAATCTTGGCCAATATAAATATGAAGGTGAACTGGGTGGGTGGATAAGAAGAATAATGGTAACAACTGCGTTGAATTTCTTGAAAAAAAATTCCCGTTACAATCATGAGTTTTCTTTTGACAATGAGAACCTGCACCCGGTAGCGGATGATAACCCCGAAGTAAAAATGACAGGCAAAGAGCTGGCGGATCTGTTGAGACAATTACCGATAGGTTATCAAACAATATTTAACCTGCATGCCGTAGAAGGATTTAGTCATGTTGAAATAGGGAAAATGCTTGGAATAAATGAAGGCACATCAAGATCGCAGTATGCAAGGGCCAGAGCCTTATTGATCAGCTGGGTAAAAAAAAATGATGAAGTAAATTTTAAAACTGGTGTATATGCCGGAAAATGAATTTGAGAAAAAGATCTCTTCCGAAATGCAGGATCTGAAGTTTAAGCCTTCGGAACATGTGTGGCTGCGTGTGGAAGAAAGAATTAAAACGAAAAAGAAGAGAAGAATATTCGTTGTTATATTCTTGCTGGCAGGGCTTGCATTGCTCGGCTACTGGCAACGTGGCAATTTATTTGGGGAGCAAAAAAATGATATTGCCAAAACAGTCCAAAAGGACTCTTCTGATGAAAAACAAAAAGAAAATAATTCTCAATCTGCAAATGAGATCAATGATTCTTCTGCAATAAAGCAAAACGCAGAAACAACAAAGCCTGAAGAAACAAAGAATACAACCGATAAGATTGTGGATGATAAATTATCGGATGACAGGTCAGTAGATGATAAAAAAGATATTGCTGGTTCAAAAAACGAAGTCAATAAGCCAAAGAAAAATAATGAAGGAGCTAACAGAAAACCAGGGTCCGTAAAAACTAAAAAAGATAATGGGCCCGAAGGTTCTATTGCTATTGTATCTGCAAATTCGAAAAAGAAAAACGGAGTTTTTGATGATGCTTCTAAAGATCTAAAAACAAATTCTGAAACGACGACAAAACAAGCGGAGGTGAATCAAACTGAAATAAAACCGGTTGAAAGTAAAATTGATTCTGCAAAAGCAGTGACAAATGAACAAGAAAAAGATACTACAGCAAAAAAAGATACCCTTTTGAAAGCAGACCCAACGAAAGACCCTGCCCCACAGATCGTTAAAAAAGATCCTTCAGAAAAAAAATGGAAATGGGGATTGCATATCACACCCGGCATTTCATCTTTAAATGAAAATGATATTTCTTTAGGAGGCGGAGGCGCAAACTTCGCTGATGCTTTTGGTAATCAAAATCCGGTTGGAAGCGGAACTGGTTCGCCGCCACCTCCACGCCAAAAACCTTCTGAAGTTAAAGCTGGCTTTGCTTTCCAGATCGGTGCCTTTGCACAAAGAAAGTTATCAAACCGTACCAGTCTTTCAGTTGGTTTACAATATGGTTATTATAGTAATATCCTTCATATTGGGAATAGAAGAGGTTCCCTTAATAACAACACTCAATTTAATAGTGCTGTTGGTCGTTATGCCAACCAGGTTTACAATGCAGGTAGTGATACAACGAAATACACTAATAGTTATCATTTTATTGAATTACCTCTTTTATTTCAATGGCAATTGAATAAAAATAAAGTAAAGCCTTTTATATGGAGTATTGGTTTCACAGTTGGGCAACTTATCTCAAGCAATGCGATCATGTATGACACTGCCTTCAATGGTGTTTATTATAAAAATAAAAGCCAGCTGAATAAAACACAGTTCAGTTTGTCAACTGGTTTTTCGTGGACAATAGCAAGTAACAAAAATGTACAATGGAAGCTTGGTCCTGTTGCAGATATTCATTTGAGCAAGCTCATTGATAATCCCTTTGAGAATAAGAGGTATTTATTTTTTATTGGTTTGAGAACGGGTGTTGTATTTAATTCAAAAAAATAATGCCCGTCCAAACGCATTTAGCCCAATAATTAATATCATAAAAAATTTCTGTACGGACAGGCAACGGTTATTTACTGCCTGTTGTCAACCTTAAAATTGCTTTTATGAGAATAAGATCTTTTTCCGCTTTATTGACAAGCACAGTTGCGTTGCTTTTTGTTTTTAATAGTTGTGTAAAGGATAAATGCACTCGCCAGTATGTATACTGGGAGCCTGTATATCGTACAAAAAATGAAGTGCGGGCCAATATCAAAAACAATTCATCAAGAGAAATTGAAAGACCGGGAAAAATTTATATCCGCGGCAACTATATTTTTTTGAATGAGATCGATCGCGGCATTCATATTATTGACAATACGAACAAGTCGGCTCCGCTGAATGTTGCTTTTATTGATATCCCTGGTAATCTCGATATGGCAGTAAAAGGCAACATTCTTTATGCTGATCTTTATACTGATCTTGTTGCAATTGATATTACAGATCCACAGCAGATCGTAGTAAAGAAATTCACAGAAAATATTTTCCCTGAGAGATATTATGGTAATGGATTTTCACAGAATCCTGCAATGATCATACAAGATTGGGTAAGAAAGGATACTATTGTTCAAACCGATTGTGGAGGAAATGGTGGATTGTTTGGCGGTGTGATGAGATCGGACTTCTTTTTTGCAAGCCCACTTTCATCTTTTTCCGGGCAATCAGGAACCGCGGTTGGTGGTGGTTCTCCATTTGGTGTCGGTGGTTCAATGGCACGATTTACAATTGTTAATAATTATCTATATGCAGTTTCTAACTCAGCCTTGAATGTTGTTTCTATTGCAAACGGTGCTGATCCTGTTTTTACTAATAAAGTTCAAATGGGTTGGGGTATTGAAACACTTTATCCGTTCAATAATAGGTTGTTCATTGGTTCTACTACTGGCATGTTCATTTATGATATTGCTAATCCAACAAACCCGGTACAATTAGGAACCTTTGCACATGCCCGCAAATGTGACCCGGTGATCGCTGATAACACGAATGCATTTGTTACACTACGTTCCGGTACTACCTGCCAGGGTTTCGGTGAACAACTTGATGTGTTGGATATTTCCAACTTATCAAACCCAACGCTTATTAAAACTTATCCAATGACCAATCCTCACGGACTGGCAAAGGATGGCAACACACTTATCATTTGCGATGGTCGTGATGGATTAAAATTTTACAATGCTTCGAATGTTAGAAATCTTTCATTGCAAAAACAAATAACAGGGTTTGAAACATATGATGTGATCGCTATTAATGGATGGGCATTGGTTGTCGCAAAAGATGGATTATATCAATATGATTATTCTTCACTCAATAACATCCATTTGGTGAGCAAGATGAACGTTAAAAATTAATTTATGAAAATGAAATATTTTTTTCTGGGATTATTAATGACTGTTGCACTGGTTTCTTTTGGACAAAAGAAAAATGCAGCTTATAAATTTCACTCTATTAATAATATTTCGCTGGTAAATGGTGATAATGAGGTGTCCGCAGGTGTGCAATCAATAAATGGTTTTCAAAAAGACAACATCTTCGCCGGTGTAGGTATCGGTTTGGATTATTATCTCTACCGAACGGTTCCATTATTTGCTGACTTCAGGTATGAGTTTGGAAAAACAAAGAATAAATTTTTTGCCTATGCGGATGGAGGTATCAACTTTGATTGGGTAGAAGAAGATTATAATGATGGTCCAATCTTTATATGGGATGGAAGCAGGAATACAAGTGCATTTCATAATGGGGCTTACACTGATATTGGTTTGGGTTATATGGTTGGGTCAAAGAAGGGTACGGGTGGCCTTGTCTTATCACTTGGCCATTCATACAAATCATTAAAGAAAACTGTTAGTTACATGGATTGGAGAACGCAAGAAACTATCTCTGATGTTTATCATTATGATTTTAACAGGATCGTTTTGAAAGTTGGCTGGAAGTTCTAAATATTCTTACCAATTATGTTTTGCAATGATGACGCAGGTATAAGTTTTATAAGTACTTCCTGATTCCCGCCTGCTAAATCCAATTCCAATATCTGTTAATGCAGCGTTCCATTCATCTAAACCCAGTAAATGTTTCCTGTGTCCAAACGTGGCAGTATTTTTATCGGTGACAAGAACCTTTATTGACTCGATCCCGCTAAATGTATTTGCTGCCAGTGATTCAAAATAATTAGCACTCTTTTCAACTGTCCATTTGGGTTGAAGTTTATAGCCGCCTTTCTTAATATAATAATTCATTCCATAGCCATCGGGATCAACATGGCCCATGTAATTTCTCTTTGCCATATCGTATGCTTTAGCCTCTGCTATTTTAGCCAGAGTGTCATTCCATTTTAGTTTTATTTTTGAAACCTTAAGTCCTTTTTCAAAGTTTAATTCTTCATAATATTTATCAGGATTGTTTCTTATTTCAGTAAGAAGAGCGAAAGCATCTTGTGCTTCTTTCTTATCAATAGTCACTTCATCATTCCTTTGAAATGAAGTGGCGCAGAACAATAATATTACGAGGAGATATTTCATTAATTACAGATTAAATGAAGGGTGCTTATTCCGGTTGCAAAAATTTCAGGTTTCTTTGAATGCCTTTAAGCTTACTCCGGTTAAGCGCCGAATGCCTGAAAATACTTTTAAATTTTTCTTCTGTCATGGCTTCCCATTCTTTTGTGGAAATATTAAGAATTCCAGGTAAAGGAGTGAACTCAATTTCATTTGTTGGTTTTGAAAACCGGTTCCATGGACAAACATCCTGGCAGATATCACAACCGAATGCCCAGTTCTCAAATTTGCCTTTCATTTCGTTAGGTATCAGCATATCTTTTAATTCAATTGTGAAATAAGAAATGCATTTACTTCCATCGACAACTTTGCCGGATAAAATAGCATCGGTGGGACAAGCATCGATACAACGAGTGCAGGAGCCACAATAATCTTTTGCAAAAGGTGCATCCGGTTCCAGGTCAAGATCAGTTATCAATGTTGCAATAAAAAAGAAGGACCCACTTTCTTTATTGATCAGGTTCCCGTTTTTACCAACCCAGCCAAGTCCGCTACGCTGGGCCCATGTTCTTTCAAGTACCGGCGCACTATCTACAAATCCTCTTCCATGAAAATCTCCGATCTCTGACTTTATTTTCTCTATATACTTATTCAACTTTTCCCTGATCACTTCATGATAATCTTTTCCAAACGCATACTTAGAAATTTTTGGAGTTCCGGCATCTGGTTTTTCCTTAGGAAAATAATTCAGCAATAAAGTAATTACACTTTTTGCTCCCGGTACCAATTGACGAGGGTCAATTCTCATATCAAAATATCTTTCCATATAGTGCATATTGCCATGCATTCCTTTACTTAGCCAAAATTCTAATCGACGGGCATCATCATCAAGCTTTGTTGCCTGGGCAATGCCACAGAAATTAAAACCAAATTCTGAGGCTAATTGCTTTATCAATATTGTTTGTTTTTGTTTCAATATTCGTCGGTTTTGAATTAAATTAACACCACATCATAAATCAAAACTGCAGCCACAATGAGAAAACTTATTTTATCTGCTATTCTTTTATTGTTATTGATCAATTCACAGGCACAGGATAAATCTCCTGTAAAATTCGGTAAAATATCTGCCGAAGATTTTAAAACTTCAGTTTACAGTGTTGACAGCAACGCAGCCGCTGTTGTAATTGCAGATATTGGCACTTCAACAATTACCGGTAATTCTAAAGGATGGTTTTCGATAGAGTTCAAACATTTTAAACGTATTCACATATTAAATAAAAGTTCCTATGAACTTGCCGATGTCTCCATACCACTTTATACAAATGGCCATAGCGAGGAAGAGTTACAGGGCCTGAAAGCTTATACCTACAATCTCGAAAATGGAAAAGTAGTGGAGACAAAACTTGACAAATCAGGAGTATTCCAGGATAAATTGAGCAAAAACCAACTGGTTAAAAAATTTACTTTTCCTGCAATAAAAGAAGGGTCCATTATTGAATATGAATATACCATTCATTCGGATTTTATTTTCAACCTTCAGCCATGGGAGTTCCAGGGTTCTTATCCAAGGCTATGGAGTGAGTATAATGTTTCCATTCCTGAATTCTTTTATTACGTATTTCTTTCACAAGGAAGTCAGTATGACCTTTCAAGAACAACAAAGGACAAGGTTGAGAGATTTCGTGTAGTTGATGGTGGTGGGGCCGGCGCTTCTGAAAATTACAGTTTTGAGGCAGGCGTCACTACTCATCGTATGGTGATGAAAAATATTCCGGCATTAAAAGAAGAAAGTTTTACATCCACACTTGATAATCATATTGCAAAAATTGATTTTCAGCTTGCATCGTACCGCCAACCGCTACAACCAAGAGATATTATGGGCAATTGGACCGATGTTACAAGAGAACTATTGAAGGATGAAGATTTTGGTTTGCAACTTAGCAGGGACAACGGATGGTTATCTGATGAACTCAAAATAGCAATGAATGGAGCCTCAACTGCTCTCGATAAAGCAAAAAATATTTACCAATACCTGCAAAACAATTTTACCTGTACAAACTACGGCAGGTTGTATACAGACCAACCCCTAAAAAATATTTTGAAAGATAAAAAAGGAAGCGAGGCAGAAATAAATTTACTGCTTGTAGCCATGTTACGCAAAGCGGGTTTGCCTGCTGATCCATTAATGCTGAGTACAAAATCTCATGGATACGCTTTACCGGTATACCCTATTATGGACAAGTTCAATTATGTGGTTTGCCGTACTACTATTGGAGGTAAAACTTTTTACCTCGATGCAAGTCGTCCAAGGCTTGGATTTGGTCGCCTGACCTGGGAATGTTATAATGGCCACGCAAGAGTAATTAATCCGGAAGCTACTTCACTCGAATTTTCATCTGATTCTTTGAACGAAAAGAAAACCACTTCACTCATGTTGTTTTCAGATGAAAAAGGAGAAATTTCAGGGAGGATGCAACAGGTCCCCGGGTTTTATGAGTCCTATTCTTTACGAAGCAGGATCAAGGATAAAGGGGCAGAAGAATTATTTAAAGACATTAAGAAAGATTTTGGTATAGATGCGGATATATCCAATACTCGTATTGATTCGCTGGAAAAATATGATCAGTCATTACAATTGAATTATGATGTAAAACTGAATTTAGAAAAAGATGATATCATTTACCTAAATCCGATGTTTGGAGAAGGTTACAAAGAAAATCCGTTTAAGTCTGCAACAAGAACTTACCCGGTGGAAATGCCTTATGCATTTGATGAAGTATTTGTGCTTAGTACGGATGTGCCAGCCGGTTATGAAGTGGATGAATTACCAAAATCAATAAAAGTGAATTTTGATGAAGAGGGAAAAAGTTTTTTTGAATATATCATCAGTCACAGCGGTGGGGTTATTTCTTTCCGGTCAAGAATAAAACTGACCCGTAGTTATTATTTGCCTGACGAATATGAAATACTCAGGGAATTTTTTAATTTGATAGTGAGCAAGCACAGCGAACAAATTGTTTTTAAAAAGAAAAAATGATTTATGAAACGATTTAGTGGGTCGATCTCTTTTTTGCTGCTTTCTTTTTTTGGATTTGCAAATGGCGGTGAGTATGCTGTTACAAACATTCCTGAGTCTTTGAAGAAAAACGCCAATGTGATAAAGAGAATGGAAGAAGAGCGGTTTACATTAAGATCGCCCGGTGAGGCTGTTTATTATCGGAAATATGCACTGACGATCTTAAATGAAAATGGAGATAAGCATGCGGATTTCCAGCAATACTATGATCGCTTTATTGAAATTAAAGGCATTGCAGGTATTTTATATGATGCGATGGGAAATAAGATAAAGGAATTAAAAAATAAAGATATACAGGATCTCAGCGGTGTAAGTGATATAAGCTTAATGGAAGATAACAGGGTGAAGTATCATAACTTTTATTATAAAGCATATCCGTATACAGTAGAATATGTATTAGAGTTGAAGTATAACGGAACCATGTTTTATCCTTCGTGGCAACCGCTGGAGGATGAGTATTTTTCAGTACAACAAAGCAAATTCACTTTTGAATGCCCATTGAATTATGATTTTCGATACAAAGCATTTCATTACGATGGCCAGGGAACAGTACAAACAACGGATAAGAAAAGGATGACATGGGAAATAAAAGATGCATCTGCAATTATTCGTGAATCATATTCCCCTTCACTCAGGCATTTGACAACCTATGTAATGTTTGGACCTACTGAATTTGAAATGCAGGCTTATAAAGGAAATATGAAAAGCTGGCAGGACCTGGGAAAATTTATTTATACATTAAAACAGGGACGTGATGAGTTGCCTCCTAACATAAAACAAAAAGTACACGAGATCGCAGATGGTGTTACCGACCCCCGCGAAAAAATAAGACTATTGTATGAGTATATGCAGAAAAATACACGCTATGTAAGCATACAATTAGGCATTGGTGGTTGGCAACCTTTCGATGCAAAATATGTAGCGACAAAAGGCTATGGTGATTGTAAAGCATTATCAAACTATATGTATAGCATTTTAAAAGAAGCTGGTATCAAATCATATTATACTGTGATCGGTGCTGGTCGGGCTAAACCCAATCTTGAAATAGAGTTCCCATCTTCTCAATTCAATCATGCTATCCTTTGTGCGGTGATCAATAATAATGATTCGGTTTGGCTGGAATGTACGAGTCAAACATTGCCTTCGGGTTATTTAAGTGATTTTACAGATGACAGGTATGCATTATTAATTGATGAAACAGGTGGCAACCTGGTTCATACTCCTAAATATGGTTTGAAAGAAAATCTTCAGCAAAGAACGATCAATGCAAAACTTGATGCCGAAGGTTTGTTATTGGCTGATATCAAAACAAATTACTCTGGCATACAGCAGGATCACCTGCACATGCTTATTAATAATTTATCAAAAGATAAAGTGAAAGAATATTTAGACGAAGAATTGACGTTTGCTACTTATACAGTTAACAATTTCTCATACAAAGAAAACAAAAAGCTGATACCTGAAATTGAAGAAACCCTTTCAGTCTCTGCTGATCATTATGCTACCATCAGCGGGAAGAGATTATTTATTGAGCCGAACATAATGTCAAAATCAAGCCGAAAGTTAAAATCAGGTGAAGAAAGAAAGTATGATATTGAGCTTGATATTGAATACTACGATACGGATAAAATTGAAATAGAAATACCTGTTGGTTATAAACCTGAATCCATTCCGCAGGACGCAAATGTTGAAAGCAAATTTGGAAAATACAGCACCACGGTAAAGTTTGATCAAAATAAAATAATCTATACCCGAAGCATGCAGCAGTTCAGTGGTCTTTTCCCAAAGACTGATTATGCGGAAATGATAAATTTTATGATGCTATGTATAAAGCCGACCGCAATAAATTAGTATTTATAAAAACTACCGACGAAGAAAAGAAAGCCTTTTGAGATCATTGTTCTTCCAGATGCAGGCGATGATACATGCGATGAAGGGCTGGTGCTAATATAACTCCAATATTGGTTATGAAAACAATCCCGCTGAACAACGCATAAAATGATGAAAATACTTTTCCCGAAACAGTATTGATCTCTATTACAGGACCCATGCCGCTTAAAATCATCGAGGCATTATGGAGTGAATCCAGCCAGTTTGCTTTTGCAGTAATGTGATAGCCTAAAATGCCAAGCAGTAAACAAAAACCAAGAATACCAAACGCAATTATAATGTGTTTAAGCACTCTTTGATAAAAAGTACTCATCGGCGCTAATTTCTGTTTCTTATGTTCGTACATGTGTTCGCAATTTTAGACAGAAGGAAAGTTACAAGGTAATTTATAGGAATTAAATATTTGTAGGCCATTTTTCAATATTTTCATGGTTCAAACGAACTTGCATGAAACGGCTTGCAGACAGTGATATAATTGTATTCTTTATTTATTTCTTCCTGGTGGCTGGTTACGGATATTGGGTCTATAGAAGAAAGAAAAAGGCACAAACAACTTCCACCGATTTCTTTCTTGCAGAAGGGCAACTTACATGGTGGGCAATCGGTGCATCATTAATAGCTTCAAATATTTCAGCTGAACAGTTTATTGGAATGAGTGGGAACGGGTTTCGTTTGGGTATTGCAATTTCTGCGTACGAATGGTTAGCGGCTGTATCATTAATTATAGTTGCGGTTTTTTTCATGCCGATCTATTTAAAGAATCGCATTTTCACCATGCCGCAGTTTCTAAAAACGAGGTACAATGAAACTGTTGCAATGATCATGGCTGTGTTTTGGTTGTTCCTCTACATATTTGTGAACCTTACTTCGATCTTGTATCTCGGAACAATTGCGATCAATAGTCTTACAGGTGGTCAAAATTTTCATTGGATAATGATCGGTCTTGCTGTTTTTGCATTAGTGATCACGTTAGGTGGCATGAAGGTGATCGGTTACACTGATGTTATACAGGTTTTAGTTTTATTGGCAGGCGGATTGATCACTTCTTATATTGCTTTAACGGTCGTCAGCGAACAATTTGGATATGGAAAAGATTTTCTCGCTGGTTTCAATCATTTACTTAAAACGGCTCCTGATCATTTTAAAATGATCTTTGATAAACCAACTTCCACATCTTCACAACAGGAAATAAATCATTATTCAAGTTTACCCGGAATGGCAATGCTGGCGGCTGGTATGTGGGTTGCTAATTTGAATTACTGGGGTTGCAATCAATATATAACTCAACGGGCATTAGGTGCAAATTTAAAAACAGCCCGTACAGGAATATTATTTGCTGCCTTCTTAAAATTATTAATGCCATTATTGGTTGTATTGCCGGGGATCGCTGCTTATGTATTGTATAGAAACGGCGATCTGCAAACGCAGATGTTGACTAACGGAGAATTCAGAGAGGATAATGCCTACTCAGCTGTACTTGGATTTTTACCCGCAGGATTAAAAGGATTATCAATGGCTGCATTGACTGCTGCTATAGTTGCTTCGCTTGCTGGCAAAGCAAATAGCATTGCTACTATTTATACACTGGATATTTATAAGAAATATATTAATAAAGGATCATCAGAAAAGAATTTGGTTTGGACAGGGCGTCTGGTTGTAATAATAGCTTTGATCATAGCCATCATGGTTAACTGGCAGGATTCATTGGGCATTGGAGGTAAAGGGGGTTTTGAATTCATTCAAAAATATACCGGCTATATTTCTCCGGCCATATTCCCTGTTTTCTTATTTGGGTTTTTTTGGAAAAAAACAACATCTAAAGCAGCGATCGCAGGAATTATCGGTGGCGTTTTATTAGCAGTATTATTTGATAAATTTTTACCAGGTCTTGCTGGCCATGATACTTTAATATATACAGCTTATCCAACGGGCACTGGAGCTTTTGAAATACCTTTCCTAATTCAAATGGGATGGGTTTTCTTTTTTACATCGTTATTAATTATTGTCGTGAGTTTATTGGACGCAAAAGGCAGGGCATTAGGGAATGCATTACAAATTGATAAGAGCATGTATAAAGTAACGCCGGGAGTAATGGCAATGATCATAATTGTATTGGGAATTATTGTAGCACTTTATATTCGTTTTTGGTAAAATATGAAATACTTACTTGGATTTGACATCGGTTCCTCATCAGTAAAAGCAACATTGCTTGAAATTAATTCAGGCAAAACTGTTGCATCCGCATTTTCACCTTCATCAGAAATGTCCATGCAATCACTACAACCAGGCTTTGCAGAACAAGATCCTGAAATGTGGTGGAGAGAATTAGTGAATGCAGTGAATCAGTTGCATCAGCAGATTTCATTCAATGGAGATGAGGTCGCTGCTATTGGTATTGCTTACCAGATGCACGGTCTCGTTTGCGTTGATAAAAATTTAAAAC
>JBIOVR010000300.1:0-14293 GCA_044867875.1 Chitinophagaceae bacterium | reverse complement strand
GAAATTTATTCTAAAAATATTTGTCTCCTATGGAGACATTTGGCGATTCTTTAGAAATGGGAGACGATGACGCATGAAAAATTTGTTGAACTTTAAACTCCGTAGGAGTTTAATCTTTATAGAAACGAAGAAACATTTATGAACGTTCAACTCCGTACGGAGTTGAATCGGTTATAAATATTTGTCTCCTACGGAGACATTAAAGAATAACATTATCGATGGCAATTGAAAACAACAGATTAACAAACGAGCAATACGAGCAAAACTTCGCTGACATTCGTCCGCCGTTTGAAAATAAGACGGCGGCGGTAGTGGAAGCGAATCGCTGTATATTTTGTTATGATGCGCCATGTACTAAAAGCTGTCCCACACATATCGATGTTCCAAAATTCATCAAACAGATCACCACTGATAATGTAAAAGGTTCGGCACATACGATTCTTTCTTCAAATATTATGGGAGCAGGTTGTGCTAAGGTTTGTCCTGTAGAAAAATTATGCGAAGGTGCTTGTGTGTTTAATTTACTGGAAGAAGAACCGATACAAATTGCAAGACTTCAACAATACTCAACTGCAAAAGCATTAGAAAATAACTGGCAGTTATTTGAACGCAAACCATCGGTGGGAAAAAAAGTTGCCATCGTTGGTGCTGGTCCTGCCGGATTAAGTTGTGCACATGTACTATCAAGAGAAGGAATTGATATAACGATTTTTGAAAAAGAAGCAAAAGGTGGTGGATTGATGACTTATGGTATTGCTGCCTATAAAGTGACACCTCAGTTTTGTGAAGATGAGGTGAATTATATAACAGCTATTGGCGGTATTGATATAAAATACAACCAGGAACTTGGAAAAGACATTTCATTGTCTCAATTAAAAAAGGAATTTGATGCAGTTTATCTTGGGATCGGGGTTGGCGTAGCAAGACAATTAGATATCCCGGGTGAAAAACTGGAAGGAGTGGTTGATGCAATTCAATTCATTTATGATATCCGTGATAAAGGCTATTCAACTGTACCGGTTGGAGACAAAGTAGCTGTGATCGGAATGGGAATGACAGCAATCGATGCAGCAACACAATCCAAAAGATTAGGCGCAAAAGAAGTAACACTCATCTATCGGAGAACACAGGATGAAATGCCCTGTACAGAATTTGAATTAAATATTGCCAAGCAGGATGGTTGCAATATTATATGGCTCGCTGCACCTGTTAAAGTAAAAGGCTCCTGGGGAAAAGTAAAACAATTAGTGTGCAGTAAAATGAAGTTAGGCGAGCCTGATGCAAGCGGTCGTCGTTCTCCTGTTGATACAGGTGAAACTTTTAAGCTCGATGTTGATATGGTCATTAAGGCAGCGGGACAAGTGCCATTTGAAAAACTAATAAAGAAAAATAAACTCGAGAATAAAAACGGCAAGCTGGTAATTGATGATAATTGCAGAACAAATATCAAAGGAGTATTTGCAGGCGGTGATGCAGTGAATGGAGGTAAAGAAGTGGTTGATGCAGTTGAAGATGGGAAGCATGGTGCTGTTGCTATTTTGAAGTATCTAAATTTATTTTAAATTTTGAATTATAAATTTTAAATGAATTAATTCAAAATTCAACATTTAAAATTCAAAATAACCTCAGTATTGAAAACGGAAAACAAAATATTGGAGCTCTCATTTGAATTTTCATTACAAATCATTCATTTGTATAAGATTTTAGTTGAGAAAAAGGAATTCGTATTGTCAAAGGAAGTGGGACAAGTATTGGTGCGAATGTTGAAGAAGCGATGGCAGGGCAAACAAGAAAAGACTTCATAATGAAGATGTCAATTGCTTCTAAAGAGGCAAGAGAATCGAGGTATTGGCTGCGCCTTTTGGATAAAAGTAAATTGGTTGAACTTGATTACTCACCATATTTAAATTCGATCGAACATATAATAAATATTTTGACAAAAATTGTAAAAACAAGCCAGGAGTCGATGGCTTAATTCAAAATTTAAAATTCAACATTCAAAATAAAAATAGAATGGCTGATATAACAAACAATTTCCTCGGCATAAAATCCCCCAACCCCTACTGGCTCGCCAGTGCTCCGCCGACGGATAAAAAATATAATGTAAAACGTGCCTTAGATGCCGGCTGGGGTGGAGTAGTGTGGAAGACACTCGGCTCACAAATAAAAAATGTATCATCAAGATATTCGGCTGTTGATTTCAATGGAGAAAAAGTGATGGGACTGAATAATATTGAGCTCATCAGCGATCGTCCGCTTGATCTGAACTTAAAAGAGATCAGTGAGATCGTAAAAGAATATCCTGATAGAGCGATGATCGTTTCATTGATGGCCGATAATGATAAAAAGAGTTGGGCGGAGTTGATTAAAAAAACGGAAGACACCGGGGCACATGGAATAGAATTGAATTTTGGTTGTCCGCATGGAATGACGGAACGAGGTATGGGTGCCACCGTAGGACAGGATCCTGAGATTGCCTGCATGGTGGTGGAATGGGTGATGGAAGCAGCAACCATTCCTGTTATCACAAAACTTACTCCCAATGTACATTCAGTGGTGCCAACCGGACGTTCGGTGGTGAAAGCCGGTTCAAATGGTTTGTCGCTCATCAATACTATTCAATCGGTCACGGGTGTTGATCTTGATACGCTGGTGCCCAATCCTTATGTGGCAGGTAAGTCTGTGTTTGGTGGTTATTGCGGACCGGCGGTCAAGCCAATTGCATTAAAGTTTCTCACCACTATTGCGCAGGATGAGGTGACGAATAAAGTTCCCATCTCCGGTATTGGCGGCGTTAGTACTTGGAAAGATGCGGTTGAGTTTATGTTGTTGGGTGCAAGCAATGTGCAGGTGTGTACGGCTGTCATGAAACATGGATTCAGGATCATTGATGATCTCTGCGAAGGGCTTAACAACTGGATGGATGAAAAAGGATTTAAAACGCTGGATGACTTTATTGGAAAAAGTGTACCTACACTTACGCATTGGGAAGATCTTGATATCAACTATCATCATATTGCAAAGATCAACCAGGATAAATGTATTCATTGCGGGCTTTGTTATATTGCCTGTGAAGATGCCGCGCATCAATCTATCCATCTTGAATATGGCAAACCTTACAACACGTACACCGTAAAAGAAGACGAATGTGTTGGCTGCAATCTCTGCAAACTCCTTTGCCCGGTTGATAATTGTATTACTATGGAAGAGCATCGTGTTGCTCCTGAGTATCTCAATTGGATAGAATTTCAGAAAAGAGGATTGCCGCTGAATGATCATTGAGATGATTATGTAGCCAGCGCCGTTGCTACTATGGAGCGACAGTTGCGACGCTCCGTTCAGGGTTCTCTAATTCTATTGAGCAATTCTTTGATAGGTTCTAAAAATAAATTAGTTTTATTGATCTCTTCCACTACCTCTGTAAGACTGCATAAGGCACTGGTTTAGCAAAAAATTGTTTTAGCAGATTATTTTCGGCTTTAATTTGTCGACAGTTTTTTGCATGTATTAAGGATTTATTAGTCAAATTAAATTTTTTATTTATGAGTGATTCAAAAATTCAAATCAAAATTGGTATCGTCGAATTTTCAGGCGAAGGAAATCAAGAATGGTTAGGCCAGCAATTCGATAAGATTCTTGCCAAAGTACCAGAACTCGTAAAAATAGAGATGGCAACTCCTCGACCAACTGAAATTAACAAGAACAATCCGATACCGACCACCCATAATGAAACCATTAACTTATCCATGGTTAGTATTGCTGCTAAATTAAATTGCAAATCTGGGCAAGATGTAGCAACGGCGGCTGCGGCTTTTTTAAAATTTGTTCAGGGAAAATCTTCGTTCAACCGAGACGAAATCTCGGACAGTATGAAAAAAGCAACGGGTTATTTTAAAGCTTCATACAATAACAACCTGACGAATATTTTAGGAGCACTTGTAAAAAACGAAACACTTGTGGAATCTTCAGCTAATAATTATTCTTTACAAGTCAATAAAGAAAAAGAATTAAATGTCGCACTCTCTCGATAAACAGGATTTTCAATCAATCTTATTAAGGAGCGATTTATCTCGTCAGGATAAACTATTGACAATTCTTTATTGGGATGGGGAAAAAACAAAATCTAGAAAAGCAATACAAGAAATTAGTTCTACTCATGGGTTGCGTGAATGCCAAAAATGGAACGTATCTGATATACTTGCTAGAGCGAAGCCATATGCGATTTCAACCAAAGAGGGGTGGTCGCTAACAATTGCTGGAAAAGAATACCTAAGAACAAAGAAAATTATTGTTGAAAAAAAATCAGTTGTCAAAAATGACATTGAAGATATACGACTACTACTGCCCAAAATCAAAAATCCTGACATAGTGAGTTTTCTTGAAGAAGCACTTTCTTGTCTCGAAACAAATCAAAAAAGGGCGGCTGTAGTATTTTCATGGATTGGTGCTGTAGCAATACTTCATGATCATGTTATTAATCATCATTTGACTGCTTTTAATACTGAAGCAATTAAAAGAGATCCCAAATGGAAGCCAGCAAAAAACTCAGATGATTTAGGCCGTATGAAAGAGCATGATTTTTTAAATATTCTCGAATCATTATCAATCTTGGGAAAAAATGTAAAACAAGAGTTGCAGAATTGTCTTCAATTAAGAAATGGTTGTGGGCACCCTAATTCTCTTAGTTTTGGGCTTAGAAAAGTTTCTGCGCATCTTGAAACTCTTATCCTAAATGTTTATTCAAAATTTTAATTATTATACATCCTGCTGATGTTCCAGATCAGCATCTTTCTTCCATAATTCTTCGCACCAACAATCGAAAATCATTAACTTTCTATCTAACAACTTGCGTTAAGGGGAATGTTATGTATAATATTACTTTGATTGGTACAAGACATGAAGAACTCGGCAGATGTAATTCAAATGAGTTGTACAAAATAATTGAGAGTATAAATCCTGAAATAATATTTGAAGAAATTCCTCCATCTTACTTTGAAAAATACTACATAACCAAGAGTCATAAAAACTTAGAGTCCGACGTAATAAATAAGTATTTAGGGATTTATAACGTGAAAATTTTTCCAGTCGATATTGATGTAAGCCAAAAATCATCTAAATACCAAGACGAAATTTTCTTTATGTTTCTTACATTCTTTAATTACGAGGATTATAAAAAGTTAGATAATGAGAAAGAGACTTTGATAGCAAAGGAAGGTTTTCATTATCTCAATAGTGATAATTTTTTGGACTTTTTAGAGAAAAAGGAGGTTATGGAAAAAAATATTATGGAATCTGAAATTCAGAAGAATAGGCTACTTGATATTTACAAATTATTTCACGCAGAACAATACGATAATCGCGAAAACGCAATGCTTCAGAATATTTACAATTACAGCAAAGGAAGCCAATATAATCAAGCAGTGTTTTTAATTGGTGCCGAACATAGAAAGTCAATAATTAAAAAAATTAGAGAGTACGGAAAACTGTCAGAAATTAAATTGAATTGGACGATGTGTGGCAACAAATAGAAAACCTGCTCTGCCTGGTTCGTGTCCGTAAAAAAATAACATGCCCCGATGCGTGTCTGCAAGCATCGGAACGAGTACAACGAAGAATTGAAATGCGTTTATTTGTTCTGAACAACTTACAATTGGAAATCATTAACTTTCTGCACAAGAACTTGCGAAGCGGCGAGTTCGCTTCAATATTGCGAATGGGAAAAGCAATTCTTTTAGCAATCCTACTTGGTTCTTCTCAAATTACTTTGGGACAGAAAATTCTTTCCAAAATTGATAGCATAAAGTCAAAAAAAGAAGTTGAGAATCTTATACAGTCTTTAAATGAGAGATATAAAGAATTTGCAATAACTGAGAAATCTTTAAATACTCAACCTTTCTCCAAAGGAGATTTCGACAAAAATGGTTTAACAGACTTACTAGCCATTGGTGGCTTCCCTGTTTATTTCATCGGTTCCGATACCATTAAAAGAGAATTTGATGATCGAATTTTCGTTGTGATGAACTTTGGCAAAGATTCACTGGAAATTAAAAGTCTGACTAAGGGAATGGGACATAATCATAATCTTGCTTTTCCTAAGATTGTTAATGACACAATAATAACAATAGAACAAAGAAACCTGATATTCAAATTTGGAGACTTCATAGAACTCAACTCCAACCCTAAAAATTATGAGATAGAAAAAATAGAATATCAGACTACACATTGTTATGGAACTTGCCCTGTATTCAGTATCGAAATCAATAAAGACAAAACAGGGCTATTTGAGGCTTCAGACTATAATAGTGAAACAGGAATATCTATAGTTGACCTACATCGTAAAAAAAATAACTCAAAAGAGATTAAAGGAACATTTAGAGCAATTATAAAGGATGATTCATTTTCAGAGATTATTAACCTGGTTAATTATATTGATTTCCCAACTTTAAAAGACAATTATTCAGTTAATTGGACAGACGATCAAACTTGTATTTTAAAAATCACATACAACAATGGCCAAACCAAAGAAGTAAGAGATTACGGTTTGATCGGTAATTATGGACTGGCTAGATTGTATCAATTATTTTTTGAAATGAGATTTAATCAAATATGGAAATAAAGCTTCGCCTTGGTTCGTGTCCGCAACAAAATAAGACGCCCAGATGGGTGTCTCCACGCATCGGAACGAATACAACGAGAAAATTAAAATGCGTTTATTTATTCTGTACAACTTGCAATTGGAAATCATTAACTTTCTGAACAAGAACTTGCGTAAAGCAGGGTGTTAGCAGCAATTTTAAAATGTATTCAGACGAAAGCATAAGAAAAAGAATTTGGTTAATTACCGATGGCATTCCACTTAAGTTGGACAACATAACTATTCGAACGAATGATTCAGGCAAGCTTTTAGTTACTGGCTGGACAAACACTATTAACTTCAATAATATTTCGAAAGAGAATATACTTCAAGAGCTTGATGTTTTGAAATCTGCATTTTCGGATTTATCAGAAACATTTCCTGAATTAAATGACATTGTAAAAGGAAACGATTTGACAATAGAATATCACATGGCCTACGATGATTCTGGGAAAGTTGGAATTGGTTTATGTTCTGAAGTTCAAGGAAAGCTAAATTGGTATATTGATTGACTAACAAACTGCGTCCGCCCCAGCACCAAACCAAAATGAATTAACTTTCTGTACACAAGTTTCGCAAAGCAGAGTGTTGTACGTCATGCAAAGGCATCATTATAACTATTGCGCAATTATAATACTTACTTTTAAGGAACTATATCCTAATAGTTGAACAAAACATTTTTTGGATTATTCATTATTGAAATTTAAATACAATGAAAAAATTGATTTCTTCACTATTATTGCTTCTCATTTTCTTTTGTACTTTATGCACAAAACGTTGCAGAAAATAAAATACGAAAACTAGATAACGAGCAGAAAGAAGCCTATTTTCAGAGAGACACCGCAACATTATTAAAACTTTTCTCTCCACATGTTATAATAAACGGCTTTTCAAATAAATTTGAAACACTTCAGGATGTCCTAAGTCGTATACGGCAGGAAGGAAATAATATGGAATATTATGACAGGATTATTGAAAAGGTAATTGTTGCTAACAATACTGCAATTGTTATGGGTAATGAAACAATAAAACCAAGCGGTATCGCGGTAAACGCAGGTAAAACTGTAAAAAGGCGTTTCACAAATATTTGGATACAAAATAAAAAGAGTTGGCAACTTATCGCACGACAATCAACTATTATTTCTATCGAGTGATTACGCCGCTCTTGGTGTTCAAATAACAAACTTCTTCTTCTATGATTCTCCGCACCAACAACCCCTGCCTGCCGGCAGGGAGCTAAAGGAGTTTTCAGATTGCCTGCGATATGCAAAAATGGAATTTGATGCGAGACCCGGTTGGAGATAAAATTATTTCAATTTGGACTTTGCAAGAAAGCCATTAACATCCAACCAGTGCATAAATGCATCGAACCAACGATTACTGGTTCGATTGGGATTACCCAGGCCGAAACCATGTCCGCCATTTTGATAAAGATGAAACTCAACCGGGATGCCTGCTTTGAACCAGGAATCAACAACACCAAACTGACCCCTGAAAAGAAAATCATCAGTTGCAATAACATTGAACATAGGCGGAGCTTTTTTTGGCACTGTTACGGGGCCCATACCACCATAGATAGGTCCAATGAAAGCTAATTTCATGATCTTAGAGTTCAATGTGCAATGCATAGTGAGACCGGCACCCGCTGAAAAACCGATCATACCTATTCTGTTGGTATCGATGCCCCACTTCGCAGCATTTTTCACGATCAAATTGTATGCGGCTTCAGCATCCTGTAACTGGTTAGACAGATCAAGCTGCGGTGGAGGTGGTGCTGTTGTTGTTGCACCTTTTGAAGAATCGGTGGAAGGAGTAAAACGTGGACGATTCATCCAGGCTTTAAAACTATCGAGCGGCTCTGCAGTAGGATATAGCCGGTATTTAAGTACAAAAGCAGTAACTCCTTTTGCAGCGAGTGCCTCAGCAACTTCCCATCCTTCATTTCCCATAGAGAGCCATCGAAAACCTCCACCGGGTGCAACGATCACGACTGCACCGTTCGCCGTTCCCGGTTTAGGAAAAAAAGGAGTAAGAGTGGCAGCAGTGATATTACGGGCCATCGGATCACCCCATTGCCTGAACCATGTTTCAGAAGCTGGTTGATCTTTAACGCCGCCTGTATTGAGTGGGATCGCATTTGGCTCAGCAGGAGTAGCGAGTGGATATATAGTTCCGTCTTGTGCGAATGTGAATTCAGCAAAGACTATTGAACAGATCAAACAGATCTTTTTGGATAAATTTTTAAAAGTACAAGACATAGTAAAGTTGATTTTGATTTTCAATTTTGTTGCCGCCTTTGTAATGATTATAATTTCTGAATATCAGATATCGGATGTCAACTTATAGTTTAAGTGAGATCAAAGGTTTATGCCCTTCGATCTCCTGCAATATAATCCGATATCCTTTTGCAGACTTCTATAATTCAACACTGGGAAATTTTGTATTTAATTAGCCAGTACAACATAAATGAATGAAGAGAGCAGACCCCGGGAGTTTAGTTACCCTATCTTTCTTCCATAGTTCTCCGCACCAACAACTGTAAATTTGAAATTCATTTATGTGCAACTTATAATTGGAAATCATTAACTTTCTGTACAAGAACTTGCGTAAAGCAGAGACTGTTAGCGGTAAGCAATCGTAAAAAAATTTAAAATAAATTTTCTGACATGGCTACCAAACATCAAGTACTTGATATGACGCCGGTTGGTATGAAATTTACCGTTTTGCAAGCCGGTGCAGATACAGGCGGACGATCATTAGATCTGCATTGGGAACTTCTACCCAAGTGCAACATGAAAGATCCATTGGTGCATACACATCCGAACGCTATCGAAACTTATGAAGTGCTGGACGGCGAAATGGAGTTTTTTGTGCAAGACAAATGGTTGCATGCAAGAAAGGGTGACAAACTCAAGGTTCCCAAAGGTGTGACCCACGCATTTAGAAACCCGACAGAGAAAATCGTAACAGTTTACAACACTCACCAGCCTGCCCTTAGAATGGAAAACTATTTTGAAGACGTTTGCAAAGTGTTGGATAAACTTACGGACAACAGAACAAAAGACTTTAAAATGAACCTGAAGGGTATGCTGTATATGAGTGTTCTCATGAACAATTACCGCAATGAAATAATTGCTAAAAATCCCCCCGATGTCGCAATTAAACTTCTTGGTTTCATTAGCAAGCTCATAGGAATAACCTATTGATTTGTGTGGAAAAAGCTTCCGTCCGCCCGGGGTCTTGGCCTCAGCCTTGGTTCGTGTCCGTAAAAAAATAAGACGCCTCGATGCCCGCATTGCGTTCGCAATGTCTCCACGCATCGGAACGAAGACAACTTAAAAATTGAAATGCGTTTATTTATTCTGTATAACCTATAATTGGAAATCATTAACTTTCTGCACAAGAACTTGGGTAAAGCAGCGTGTGATAAAACAGGGATTTTATTTTGTTGCTATCATGATCAATCGCCTCGATGATGTTTGCATATATGTGCCCAATTGATAATCTCCATATTGTGTTTCCAACTTCAAACCAACCCGGTGAAAAAGATTTTCAAAATCATGGATTCGCAGTTTGGAAACCTGCTCAGTGAAATGAAGAGGAGCCGATAAATTCACATCATCAATGGAAATTTTTTTGTAAATAAAATCCTTATCGTGCCAGCGCCTGATCGAATAATTGATTCCATCGATTTCTTTTTCTTCTGACTCCACCAGGTTATTGATGGCAAAGTCGACATTTAAATAATCAATCACCAGTTTGCCACCAGCTCTTAATCCCAGGTGCATGTTCTGCAGTACGGATAAATTTTCGGTGCTACTGAAATAGCCAAATGATGTAAAAAAATTAAACACATAGTCAAACCTGTTTTCTCCAAAGGGTAAACGGATGTCGTGCCGAAAAAATGTAAGGGTTGGTAATTGGAACTTCTGCGCCTGTCTTATACTTGAAGAGGCAGTATCAAAACCGGTTACCTTAAAGCCTTGTGCAGCCAGGTATTTACTATGCCTTCCATTACCACAACCAACATCCAGCATCGAAGAACCCTGCGCTGGACATAGTTCATACAATAAGGCATCAATAAAATTTCTTGCCTCTTCGTCATTGCGATTTTTGTAAAGGCTATGGTAATAAGGAGAATTAAACCATGTTTTAAACCATGGCAGATCCTTAACTATATTGCTGTTGATCACTTGTTTCATATTTAGTTATAGTTGAATTGTATAATTGATAGGAAAAAACTGTATTTGCAAATACAGGTGCATACTCTTTCATCAATTGCTCTTAAAATAAGTAGCTTAGGATGTTTCATAACCAGTGTTTTTGAAACACAAAACTGTAACAGGAAATTCCCGGATAAAAAATTTATTGGGTGAAACGGATGTATTTCTTAACGAGTCGTGTATAAAAAGATTTGAAAGGGGTTGATGTTCCGTCCACCCGGGGTCTTGCCCCACACCTAGTACAACATAAATGAATGAAGAGGGCAGGCACCAGGGAGTTTAGTTATTGTATCTTTCTTCCATAGTTCTCTGCACCAGGAACTGGAAAAGTTGAAATGCATTTATTTATTCTGTACAACTTACAATTGGAAATCATTAACTTTCTGTACAAGAACTTGCGGTAAAGCAGGGTGTTAACGGCAAACTTTGAAAAGATCCGAACCTTCTTTTGACACTCAAAGAATTATTTTTTTAGAAACAATTTTATCTTCTAACATTAAACTATTTTTTATGCAAACATTACAAATAACTTCAGAAAGTGTTTTCCAACATCATATACAGGCTTTCGGGAACAATGATTTAAATGAACTAATAAAAGATTATACAGAAGAATCTGAAGTTTGGACCCCAGATGGAGCCATTGTTGGATTAAAAGATATCTCATCTTTCTTTTCCTATGCTTTTACGCTCTTTCCAAAAGATAAAACCAAATTGGAAATAAAAAAGATGATTGCTAAAGACGATAAATTATACATTGTTTGGACAGCAGACAGCCCAATAGTTAATGTTCCATTTGCCACAGATAGCTTCGAAATAAAAGAAGGTAAAATATTATGGCAAAGTACAGCATTTCAAATGGTACAAAAGTAAATCGTCTCTGCCTGCGTTCGTGTCCGTAACGAAATAAGACGCCCCGATGCCCGCATTGCATTCGCAAATACCCCCACGCATCGGAACGAATATCATGATGGTGATACGTGAAGACATGCATCACGGCGCCAAGAAAAACAGAAACTCCGATTGTTCCTATACAAATTTCTATCTTCGGATTTATTAATTAAATCAGGTCCTTATAATGTCTGAAAAAAATAATTCTATACAAGAGTTGCTGGGTCAGACAGATATCTACCTGGTTGACCAGGTTATGAAAAACAGATTTGATCTGCAAGATAATATACTTGATGCGGGTTGCGGAAATGGCAGAAATATGCATTGGTTTTTACGTAATGATTATAAGATCTACGGAATTGATTCAGATAATGAAAGTATAACTACACTTAAAAAAAATTATCCATTACTACCTGCTGACAGATTCCGGGTGTGTGCAGTGGAAAAAACTAGTTTTCAAAGTACTCGTTTTGATCATATCATCTCCAGTGCAGTTCTTCATTTTGCAAACAATACATCACATTTCTGTAAAATGCTGGAAGAGATGGTCCGTATTTTAAAACCGGGTGGTTCTTTGTTTATCCGCATGACTTCCGATATCGGAATTGAAGATAAAGTAGAATTAATTGGAGATGGTGTGTTTCGGATTCCGGACGGATCCATTCGATTTCTTTTAAACAGGCAATTATTAAAAGATTGCATGAAAGAATTCAATATGTCTTTTTTAGAGCCTTTAAAAACAGTGAATGTCGATGATATCCGATGTATGAGTACACTGGTTCTTCAAAAAAATTAATAGCAGCCTCAGCCATGGTTCGTGTCCGTAACAAAATAAAACGCCCCGATGCGTGTCTCCACGCATCGGAACGAATACAACCGAAAAATTGAAACGTATTTATTTATTCTGTATAATTTACAATTGGAAATCATTAACTTTCTGTACAAGAACTTGCGTAAAGCAGAGAGTTATAAGCCATTTTTTATTAAAGCCGTGGATCATTCAAAACAAGCTTCGGAAATATTTGACAAATTAGCAGAGCTATATCAGTCAAAATTTATGGATGTTTCCGCTTACGCATCGGAACTAGATAGTTTTCTTTCACTCTTTGCAAGCCCGAATCCTAATATATTAGAAGTCGCTTGCGGCCCTGGAAATATTACAAAGTATATTCTTAGTAAAAATCCAAGTCTAAATATTCTTGGAATTGATCTTGCTCCAAGAATGATTGAATTTGCTAAGTTGAATTGCCCGGAGGCTCAGTTTGAAGTAATGGATTGCAGACACATTAGTTCTCTAAAAACTAAATACGATGGCATTATTCTTAGCTTTTGCCTTCCTTATCTCAACAAATCCGAATTAGAGAACCTTGTAAAAGATGTTTCTAGTTTACTGCAGCCGGATGGAAAATTATACCTGAGTACAATAGAAGGCGTTCACAAAAACTCCGGTTATAAAAAAGGGAGTACAGGCGATAAAATATTTATGCACTATTATGAGCTTGCAGATATTGAAACAATTTTTTCCGAGGCTTACCTACAAATAATTTCTGAAAAGCGAATTTCAGTTCCTGCCAATCCAAATAATGATATTGATTTAATAATAGTCGCAGTTAAGCAAAACGGCTTATAACATGTGGTTTTCCGTCCGCCCGGCGTCTTGCCCCACAGCCAGTACAACATAAATGATTGAAGAGGGCAGACCCCGGGAGTAGTTCTTCCCAGTACTTAAAATATGTATCAAATGCCAGTAACCTTTTTGTAACCACTAGGGTCTAAGCCATAAATATAACAGCAAGTAAATTTTTTAATCCACAAAGGAATGATTGCGTCTCCACGAAAAAGATTTATTATTTGCCTGGATACAGCACTATTGATCATTTCCTGAGACCATACCTATTTAAATTTTCTCAATGAATAATTCTTCAATAATAAAAACTAAAGGGCTTTCATATCACTATTCAAAAGACGTGCAGACGTTGTATGACATAGACCTGAATGTAGAAAGGGGAAGCATTTACGGCTTTCTTGGTCCGAACGGCTCCGGTAAAACAACAACACTGAGTTTGTTACTTGGCCTGTTGAATAACCAAAAAGGAGATATTGAAATATTTGGTGAGCACCTGCATGCAAACAGGATCAATATTTTAAAAAAGATAGGCTCATTGATTGAAACTCCTTCCTTATACGGGCATTTGACAGCCAAAGAAAACCTGGAAGTTTATAGAGAGGTTTACGGAGCGTCAAAAGCAAGAATAGCTGAAGTTTTAAATATTGTCGGATTAGAAGACACAGGTAAGAAGACAGCAAAAAAGTTTTCATTGGGGATGAAGCAACGACTGGCTATTGCGCTTGCCCTTTTGCCCAATCCAGAATTGTTGATATTGGATGAACCTGCAAATGGTTTGGATCCGGCAGGTATCATTGAGCTTCGCGAATTGATTAAAACACTAAACAAAACCCATGGAATGACTATTCTCATCTCCAGTCACTTGCTCGCGGAGGTAGAAAAAATCGTTAGTCATATAGGAATCATATTTAAGGGAAAGAT
>JBIOVR010000299.1:0-3125 GCA_044867875.1 Chitinophagaceae bacterium | reverse complement strand
TGTCAGCTTATACCAGTGATCCTAAATACCAAATGATGTTCCCTGCGATCAAAGGTTTCAAATGGGGCGGTGTGGCACCTGTACAAAATGTTACAGAGCTGGCTGATCCAAAAATGAAGTATAAATTATTAATGGAGCTAACCGGGTTTGCTGCAAAAGGACAGGAAGCAACTGCTAAAAATGAAATTAACGGAGGAATAGGTGAGGTTTCACGTAAAGTGAATTTGCATGTAGCGGCTGGTATTCCGCAGAAAAATATTGACCTGGTCGTAATCGTTCATGCGGGTGCATTGTTTGCTTTTCTTAACAACGAAAAGTATAAAACAAAATATGGGATCGATAATCCCAATATCACCATAATAAAAGATCTGCAGAATTTCGGAGCAAAAATTATTGTATGCGGACAGGCAATGACATTTTTAGGATTAGAAATGGAAGATCTTATTCCGGGTATCAAAGAAGCCTTGTCAGCACAAACTGTTTTATCTACTTATGAACTCAAGGGCTATAAGTTTTATAATGTAACCCTTGATTAATCATCTTATTTAAAAGAGTCAGCTTCTCTGTACGCCTTTATCAAAGCCATTTCCCCTTCTTTTCCTGGTATGGAATTACCATGTTCCATTCCTAAAATTCCTTTGTAGCCTTTATCATAAATATGCTTAAAGATGTTTTTGTAATTCATTTCACCTGTACCCGGCTCTTTTCTTCCGGGGTTATCACCAATTTGAAAATAACCTGTTTCTTCCCATACTTTATCAATATTGGCAATGATATTTCCCTCGTTTCGCTGCATGTGATACATATCAAATAAAAATTTACAAGCCGGACTATTTACAGCTTTACATATCATAAATGATTGGTGTGTGCCACGTAAAAAAAGATCGGGATTATCACTTAATGCTTCCAACACCATTACCAAACCATGTGGTTCTAATATTTCTGCCCCTTTTCTTAATGCAGTTATTACATTGGCAGTTTGCAAATCCTGGGATAGACTTCTTTCATAATTGCCGGGAACAACTGTCATCCATTTTGCATTACAACGTTTCGCAACTTCAACAGCTTCTTTGCAATCTTTGATCATTCGGTCAGTAAATTCTTGTTTGCCGGTTGTCAATGATGTTTTCCAATGCCAGTTATCTGAAGTAATAACAAACACACCCATTCTCATTCCAAGTTTTGCCAAAAGATCACCGATCTTTTTTTGTTGATCAACCGGGCGGCTCATCATACCGTTATCTTCTATCGCACTAAAGCCCTGGTCATGTGCCCATTTAATCTGGTCAAGAAAATCTTCCCCCCCGTTATTTTTAAACATACCATCATGAAAGGCATAAGGAAGATTAAATGGCTTGGCATCTGTTAAAGAAATTCCATTTTTGGTTCCTGCAAACGATTGACTCGTTGTTATCACGGCTGCGCCTGATAAAAAACTATTGCGGATAAATTTTCTGCGTTCCATAAACTTTTATCTTGAGAACTTAAATGTAAGACATCCCGTTCATGTTGCGATTGATTTTTCTTTTGTTATTTCCTTTTACTGTTTCAGCCCAACTGAAAAGATTTGAATTTTCTGGGAACAAGATGGGGTCTTCTTTCAATCTTATTTTTTATCATACAGATTCGGCAGAAGCTGAATCGCTGTCAAAAGAATGTTTTTTAATTGTTGATTCTCTAAATAATATTTTCAGTGATTATAGTTCTGAAAGTGAAGTCGGTAAACTTGCTTTACAAACAAATCAAACAGATATAAAAGTTTCTGATGAACTATTTTTAATGATCTTAAGATCAAAAGATGCATGGAAAAGATCGGGTAAAACATTTGACATCACCATCGGTGCCTTAACCCAACTCTGGAGAAAAGTAAAAAAAGAAAATAGGTTCCCATCAGAAGCAGAAATAAAAGCAGCAAAAGATATAACCGGTTTTAAAAATCTTATCATCAATGAAAGATCAAAAATAATTTCATTTAAGAAACCGGGTATCCATTTAGATTTTGGAGGTATTGTGCCCGGCTATGTTGCTCAAAGAGTAATTGATTTTTTAAAAACTAAAAATATCAATATATCATTAGTTGATGCGAGTGGCGATATTGTTATGGGTGATGCACCTCCTGGAAAAGATGGCTGGACCATTGGAATCAATCTGCCAGAAAATGAAAATGAGATCTGGGATAAAAAACTTGAGCTAAAAAATTTTGCTGTCTCTACTTCAGGAGATGTTTATCGTTACACAATTCATAATGGAATAAAATACTCGCATATTATTAACCCACGAACAGGTTATGGAGTTACTTCACAACGAAATGTAACTGTAATTACAAAATATGGAGCAGATGCTGACTGGCTTGCAACGGCGTGTAGTATCCTACCAATAAAAAAGGCATTGAAACTAGCTAAAAAAGAACATGCGTCAATACTTATAGCAACAATGAATGGTGAAAAGATCGTCACCTATAAATCAAAAAGTTTTGACAAGTATTTTCAAAAGAAAAAACCCTGACTTTGCTAACTTGCGATGCCATATGAATAAAAGACTATTTATACTTTATACATTTTTTATACTTGCTCAACAAAAAGCCGTATCACAACAAACAGATACAGCCTTCAAAACATACGAACAATCTATTCCCGGTTCTTCATTAAAATTTAAAATGGTTCCCATCAAAGGAGGAAGTTTTACAATGGGAAGCCCGGAAAATGAAAAAGGAAGAAATGCAGATGAGGGCCCGCAAAAAACTTTTTCTATTTCTCCATTTTGGATGGGCATTTATGAAGTGACTCATGATGAGTTTGATATTTTTTTTAAGGATGCCAACACTAGCCAGAATTTAGGAGCGGATGCCATTACAAGACCAAGTCCTCAATACATCGACCTAAGTTGGGATATGGGTCGTGAAGGAGGTTTTCCTGTAAACAGTATGCAACAAAGAACAGGAGTAATGTACTGCAGGTGGCTATATAATAAAACAGGAATTTTTTATCGCCTGCCAACCGAAGCCGAATGGGAATATGCGTGTCGTGCCGGTTCTTCCTCAACATATTTTTTTGGAAACAATGAAAGCGATATTGAAAAATATGCCTGGTATAATAAAAACAGTAACGCTGCCTATCATAAAGTTG
>JBIOVR010000298.1:0-5397 GCA_044867875.1 Chitinophagaceae bacterium | reverse complement strand
ATAGGCATCTTCATAAGATTTATAATTGCCCGTGCAATTAAGTCCCATTGCTGCATTGGCAAGCACAACTGCATTCTGTGCCCATGTTCCCTCTCCTTTTAATATCTTTAAAAAGATCTTTGCCGCTTCTTCTACTGTGTTGCCACCTTGTATATCGTTAGGCTCTACCATTCTCTTTCCAAGCTGTTCGGGTGTCTTTACTTTTTCTCCTTCATTGGTAATAACCTTTGTGTCATTTGTCAAAGAGATCTCATCATACCCATCAAGACTGTGAATTATGGTAAATGCTTTTTCCGTTTGCTGCAAAAGGTAATTATATATTCTTGCCATTTCAAGACTGAACACACCCACCAACTGGTATTTCGGGTGTGAAGGATTCACCATTGGGCCAAGCATATTAAAAAAAGTTCTCATCGCAAGATTCTTCCTGATCGGCCCAACAGTTTTTAATGCAGGATAAAATAATGGTGCATGCAGAAAACAAATATTCGCTTCGTCGATTTCTTTTTTCAACCTGTCATTATCATTTTTAAATTTGTAGCCCATTTGCTCCATAACGTTCGATGCGCCGCTGATAGATGAAGCGCCATAGTTACCATGCTTGGCAACTTTTTGACCTGTACCAGCCACGATAAAACAACTGAGTGTAGAAATATTAAAAGTATTCTTCCCATCCCCACCAGTGCCAACAATATCTATTGTATCATATTCGCTAAAATCAACAGGCACGCAAAGTTCAAGCAAAGCATCACGAAAACCTTGTAACTCATCAATAGTAATGCTGCGCATTAGATATACTGTCATGAAAGCCGTTATTTCATGTTCGTTGTAAAAGCCTTTGCCAATGTTGACTAAAACTTCTTTCGCCATTTCTCTTGAAAGTGTCTTATGCTCAAACAAGTATTGCAATATTTTTTTCATCTTATCTGTAATTATTTCTTTAACCAATTCTTCATTATCTCTTCACCCATCGGCGTCAATACACTTTCAGGATGAAACTGCACTCCCTGCACATCATACGTTTTATGTTGTAGACCCATTATCATTCCCGTTTCATCTTCGGCTGTAATTTCTAATGAGTCTGGAAAATTTTCTGTTGAAACAACCCATGAATGATAACGACCTACTTCAAGTTCATTAGGTAGTCCTTCAAATAGGAAGCTTTTTACTATTGACTTTTCATTTTTAACTTTCACTGGCGTTGCTACTCCATGAAACACTGAACTAAGATTTATGAGTTCCCCTCCAAATGCCTGCCCAATTGCCTGGTGACCTAAACAAACTCCCAAAATTGATTTTGATGAAGCATACTCTTTTATCAATGGCAAAAGCAACCCAGCTTCTTCTGGGATTCCCGGACCCGGCGACAATATGATCTTATCATACTCCTTTACTTTTTCCATTGGTATCTGGTCATTGCGATGCACATCCACTTTTACATGTGTGATCTTTTCAACCAGGTGAACAAGGTTGTAAGTGAAAGAATCATAATTATCGAATACTAATATCTTCATCTGCTCTATTTATATTCTAACATTTAAAATAATTGTTCAGCAAACTCAATCGCTTTCTTCAATGCTCCCAACTTATTATTCACTTCCTGTAATTCACTCTCAGGTTTGCTTGCAGCTACTACGCCAGCCCCCGCCTGGTAAGTCAAGGTGTTTTGCATACTTAAAAAAGTACGTATCATGATGGCATGATTGCAGCTGCCATCAAATCCCATAAAGCCAATAGCACCGCCATAATAATTTCTTGCTGTTGGTTCATAACCATCGATCAGTTCAATTGCTTTTATTTTTGGAGCACCGCTCAGCGTTCCGGCAGGAAATGTTTTTGCCAGCAATTCAAAAGGGTTGCTACCGGTTCTTACCATACCATTTACTTCACTCACCATGTGAATGACATGACTGTAATACTGGATATCTTTATAATGAGTAACCGTTACATCATCACATATCCTGCTAAGATCATTCCGGGCAAGATCGACAAGCATCACATGTTCGGCATTCTCTTTTTTATCTCCTCTTAATAATTCAGCAGCAAGATGATCTTTATCATCATCTCCTGTTCTTCTGAATGTGCCGGCAATGGGATGAACGATCGCTTTTCCATTTTGAATGATCAATTGTGATTCCGGGGAGGAGCCCATCAATTTATAATCGCCATAATCAAAGAAAAATAAATAAGGAGAAGGATTGATGCTACGAAGAGAACGATAAACATTGAATTCATCTCCGGTAAAACCTTGCTGAAATCTTCTGCTTAATACGATCTGGAACACATCTCCTCGGTGACAACTCGCAATTCCCTTGTCCACCATATTCTTGTACTCTTTATCAGTAATATTTGAACTTTCATCTCCTTTTCTTTTAAAAGGAAAAACAGGAACATCTTTACTACGGATCAATGATTCAACAACCGGCATCTCACTCTCAATTCCATTAATCTGGTTTTCGCAGATATATAATTCATCCTTGAAATGATTAAATACAATAACATACTGGTAAACCCGGTAACGCATTAAAGGAATAAGAGGTACTGTCTTTTGTGTTTTTAGTTTTACTGTATCAAAAAACTGAACGGCATCATAAGAAGTATAACCAAATAGCCCCTGCGCAAATTTTATTTCTTTTGTTTCCTTTTTTGCACAATCAAACCTGTTTGCAAAATCCCAAATGAGCCGCGGCACTTCCATTATATTTTTTATGTCAATCCGTTCAGGCTTCTGGCCCGGAAGTTTGAATTCAACATTTTTTGTCGAGGTGATCTCAATTCCGCCAATTGCATTGACACAAATAAATGAATAACTGTTTTCAGCGGCATGATGATCCGTACTTTCAAGCAGCACCGTATCCCTGAAACGATCACGAAGACGCAGGTAAATACTTACAGGTGTGTACACATCGGCAAGCAATTTTTTGCAGGTGGTTAAAACTTCAATTTTCTTCATAATGACTTTTCAATTTGTTTCATAGTAGCACAGGTGATGAACGGAGCGTCGCAACTTTGCTCAATCAGAGTTCCATCAGCCGGCTACAAAATAAAAAACCCCGAACTATTTCGGGGCATATATATTTATACAATACAGTAATGACTTACAGCACCCCGAAAGAGTTTGTATGCCACCACCAATATTGATTTGCTTGTTTCATTGCATTACAAATATGAATGCTTTTTTGAATTTTTCCAATTATTCGTCTACCTTTTTCTAAAATAAACCGCTTATGCTTGCTGCAGCTGTCACTTCCCAAAGTGACAAACGCTTACTTTCCCTTGATTTTATGCGTGGCCTGATCATGGTTTTGCTGGCTATGGAAAGCACCGGCTTATATGAACACTTGAGTGATGCATCAGGGGATAACAGTTTCATGCATAGCTTTTTTCTGCAGTTCTTTCATCATCCATGGAATGGTCTGCGTTTTTGGGATCTTATACAACCGGGTTTCATGTTTATTGCGGGTACTGCTATGGCTTTCTCACTTCATAAACAAGCGAGCCAGGGCATGACATGGAACCAGTCTTTTAAAAAAATTCTGAAAAGATGTTTCTGGCTTTTTTTCTGGGGTGTGCTTGATTATGCAATAAAACCGAAGGGGCTTTCTTTTGAATTATGGGATGTACTTACGCAATTATCTTTTACAACTTTGGTTGCTTTCCTGATCTTTCGCTTGTCGGCAACAAAACAAATTATGATATGCGTTGGATTATTGCTTCTCACAGAAGTGCTTTATCGCTTTACCAATGTTGCCGGCTTCGATCAACCTTTTACTGATCAACATAATTTTGGGAACTATACAGATCTGTTGTTAATGAATAAAATTAATAAAGACGGATGGGTAGCTATTAATTGTATTCCAACCGCTGTACATACAATTGCAGGAGCATTGGCGGGTAAGCTTTTGTTATCAGGTAAAGAAAAAATAAAACCATTATTGATCTGGGCTGTTATTTGTCTTATCGTTGGTTATGGTCTTGATATTGCAGGCATCACTCCCATTATTAAAAGAATTGCGACCAGTTCTTTCACACTTGCATCTCTCGGGTGGTGTTTAATTGGTTTAGCAGTTTGTTATTGGTGGATCGATGTTCTTGATCATAAAAAATATCTTAAGTTTTTTATTGTAATAAGCATGAATTCAATCTTCATTTATCTATTCTTTGAAATTTTAGGCGGATGGTTCAATCGTTATGTCGGTATCGCAACAAACGGGTTGATGGGTTTTATTAATACACCGGAAAATCTTAAGCTTATTATCACTTCGCTTTGTATTTTCACATTGGAATGGCTACTGTGCTATTTCTTATACAGGAAAAAAATATTTTTTAAGCTTTGATATTTATATAACCATGGTCATAAAAAATAAGAAGGTCGGAACAAAAGGAATGTTTTATGTGAACAACGATGAAAAAATAGTTGCAGAAATGGTTTATACAATGCCCTCACCCGATAAAATGATTATCGAGCACACCGAAGTAAGCGAGGAGCTGAAGGGGCAAAATGTGGGCATGCAGCTTGTGAAAACCGCTGTCGAGTTTGCAAGAGCTCACGATATTAAAATAATTCCATTATGTCCATTTGCAAATTCTGTTTTTAAAAGGAAGCCGGAGTTTGCTGATGTATTGGCAAAATAATTATGAGCCCAGCTGCAGGATTACTATTTAACTTTACTTGCGACGCTCCATTCAACGTTCTTTTCAACATTGAGCAATTGCGTCGCAGTTTACCCAGAGCGAAGCGAAGGGTCGCACTCTTGTACATTTAAATCTATATTCAGCAATCATGCGAAAAGTATTTCTATCTCTCATCTTTCTTGTTCATGTAATCGTTTCTTTTTCTCAACAACCCGACAAATACATTTTATTAAAACCTGATCGTGTATTTGATGGAGAAACTATGCAAACCGGTTGGGTGGTATTAGTAAAGAATAATAAAATAGAACAGGCGGGAGCAATGATGTTCAAATTGCCAGCAGGTAGTGAGGTTATTGAACTAAAAGGAATGACCTTATTACCTGGATTGATCGAAGGTCATTCACATTTATTCCTTCATCCTTATAATGAAACAAGTTGGGATGACCAGGTGCTGAAAGAATCAAGAGCTGAAAGAACTGCAAGAGCCGTAAACCATGCAAAGGCAACATTGATGGCAGGTTTTACAACAGTAAGAGACCTGGGGACTGAAGGAGCTATGTATGATGATGTTGGTTTGAAGAAAGCAATTGAAAAAGGAGTAATACCCGGGCCAAGAATGATCGTAGCAACAAGAGCCATTGTTGTAAAAGGAACATATGGACCTAAATCACCGTCGCCTGATGTGGAGTTGCCACAAGGTGCAGAAGAAGTTGCAGGACTTGATGAGTTGAGTAAAGCTGTCCGATCACAGATCGGTCATGG
>JBIOVR010000297.1:0-3505 GCA_044867875.1 Chitinophagaceae bacterium | reverse complement strand
AAAGAAGAGTGCTGGGTTCCTACACCAGAGTTGAAGGCAAGATTTCTAAATTGACATTATTTATCACAAATTATTGATCGTGATCTCTCCCTCCATATAAAACACGCATTGTCCCGACATGGTTACTCTATCTCCCCACCACTTACATTCTAATTCACCACCGCGTTGTGATATCTGCTTTGCAAACATTTTCTTTTTATTCAACTTCTCGGCCCAAAAAGGAATGAGTTGTGAATGAGCTGATCCAGTCACCGGATCTTCGTCAATACCGGCTGAAGGGGCAAAAAATCTTGAAACAAAATCAACGCCATCTGTTCCAGGTGCAGTGACAATTACTTTATATCCGGTATTTTTCAACGCAGAGAAATCAGGAGAACATTTTTTTACTGCTTCTTCATTCTGTAATTCCACAAGCAAGTCGCGGTTCTTATAAACTCCGACCATTTCATCAACTTTCAATATATACATTAAATCTTCAGGGTATTCAGAAAAACGCTCGGGTTTCCATGAAGGAAAATCCATATGCAATACATCGCCACGTTTCTCCACAGATAATCTCCCGCTTTTGCAATTGAAATGAATAGTATCTTTTTTAAAATCCAGTTTATTAAAAATAATCCAGGCCGAACCTAATGTAGCATGGCCGCAAAGATTTATTTCGATGCCTGGTGTAAACCAGCGAAGTTCGAAATCAATTCCTTCTTCTGTGGAAGGAACAAAGAATGCTGTTTCACTTAAATTATTTTCCATTGCAATTTTTTGCATCATGTCTGTATCGAGCCATTTTTCCAATGGGATCACTGCAGCGGGGTTACCCTGAAACAATTTATTAGTAAAAGCGTCGAGCTGGTAAATGGTTAATTGCACTTTGATTTATTTTTTTCTTTAAAACAATCGGAGGGTATATTAGTAATTTCATGTTTTACTAAAACATTTATTTTACCAAAGCTGGGTTTTGAATTTGCATTTAAAGTAAATCTGATGATAGTGTTATAGCTTGTCACGATAAATTCTTGTTTGGAAAATTCGGATTTCCATGCACTAAGCTGTGGCGAATAATCTGTTTGCGAAATAGAAGCAATAGATGTGAAAGAAAATAAAAGAATAGCTGTTATACGAAGCATACTTGGTGGGCCTATAAAAGGCTTATTTGGTTTAATGGTACCACTAATCTAAAAAAACTCCGGCTGACTACAAACAAATTTGGAAACTTTTAGAATACTTTATTCCCTCATCATTTTTTTAATGGCAGTTTCAATTTCCTCAACATTGGGTTTGCTGAAATAATCACCATCGCTGCCATAAGAGGGCCGGTGTTCTTTTCCCGTTAAAGTTCTTGGAGCCACATCAAGGTATCGATACCCGCCCTGCTCTTCCATTACTTTATTAAACATGTATGCAGCCGCTCCGCCAGGAACATCTTCATCTATAAATATGATACGGTTCGTCTTTTTAAGAGATTCAAGAATTTTATGGTTAATGTCGAAAGGCAACAAGGTTTGTATATCTATTATTTCACAACTAATGCCTTGCGCCTCTAATATAGTGGCAGCTTCCTGAATGATACGCAATATGGATCCATAAGAAACAATAGTAATATCAGAACCTTCTTTTATTACTTCAGGCACTCCTAATGGAACAGTAAATTGAAGAAGATTAGAGATCAATTTTTCTTTTAAGCGATAGCCATTCAGGCATTCAATGATAATTCCCGGGTCATTACTTTTCAGTAAAGTATTATACATACCAACAGCCTGTGTCATATTTCTTGGCACACAAACATATATTCCTCTTAAAGCATTTATCGCCATTCCCAATGGAGAACCGCTGTGCCAGATCCCTTCCAGTCTATGGCCCCTGGTTCTTACAATCAGCGGGCAACTTTGTTTTCCTTTTGTACGGAAATGAAGAGTTGCTGCATCATCGCTTAAAGGTTCAAGTCCATATAATAAATAATCGAGGTATTGAATTTCTGCAATAGGTCTTAAACCTCGCATTGCAATACCAATACCCTGACCCATAATTGTCAACTCACGAATACCACAATCAAAAATTCTTGCTTCACCATATTTTGTTTGTAACCCACTGAAACCCTGGTTTACATCACCGATCTTACCAACATCTTCTCCAAAGGCAACTACAAGTGGATTGCTTGAGAACAATGCATCAAAATATTTATTCAATACTTCAAACCCGTTTATCATTGGCGCATCAGCAGCGATCACCGCTTTTGCTTCAATAACTTTTAATGCACTTTTTTCACCGGTATTATATAAATGAGAATTGTAAAGAAGTTCATTCTCCTTTAAAAGATCATTGTAATAATCTTTTGCCCAGAATGCGGCATCATTATCTCCTGCAGCCCGCAATATCGAATGCAATGAGCTCATTACATCCCGGCGCATTGGTTCACGATTAGAAGAAAGCTCTTTACTGATCTTTTCAATAGTTTGGGCCTTATTGGGAATATTAGCAACTAGTGATGTAGTTAATTCTGTGATCTTTTTTACCTGCTCTTTTATCGGTGACTGATATTTCTCCCATGCTCTTGTCCTTTCATCTTTCACATGGTTCTTTGCTTTTGATTCAAGGCGATTTAATTCTTCATCACTTGCTAAAGAAGAATCAATGATCCATTCACGCATCTTTTTGATGCAATCATGTTCTCTTTCCCATTCAAGTCGTTCAGGAGTTTTATAACGTTCATGACTGCCGGAAGTTGAGTGACCTTGTGGTTGCGTTAGTTCTTCAACATGAAATAATGCAGGCGTATGCGTTTCTCTTGCAAGTCGAATTCCTTCTTCGAATGCTTCGCACATGCCAGCGTAATCCCAACCTCTTATTTTATAAATATGAAATCCATTTGAATCATCTTTTTTCTGAAAGCCACTCAATGCTTCTGAAATAGACGCTTTTGTTGTTTGTAATCTTTTGGGAACTGAAATTCCATAGCCATCATCCCAAACAAACAAAGCCATCGGTACTTGCATTACACCTGCAGCATTTACCGTTTCCCAAAAATGACCTTCTGATGTAGCGGCATCACCAATTGTTACAAAACAAACTTCATTGCCATTATCAGAAAGATGAGCAAATTGTTTTAGCTCTTTTATACCACGAAAACATTTTGAAGCAAGAGCAACACCCAAGCCTCTTGGCATTTGACCCGCAGTTGGGGCAAGATCAGCAATCGTATTTTTTCTATTGGCAAGGTCAACCCAGTTCCCATTCTCATCAGTTAGTGAAGTACAGAAATGCGAAACCATTTGACGTCCTGCACTATTTGGGTCATTCTTATCGTCGGGATCGGCATATAATTGAGCAAAAAATTGTTCAACACTTGCCTGGCCAATAGCGAATTGAAAGGTTTGATCCCGATAATAACCGCTGCGAAAATCCCCTTCTTTGAAAAACTTTGCCATTGCCACCTGTGCTACTTCCTTACCATCCCCAAAAATTCCAAATTTTGCCTTGCCAGTCAATACCTCCTTGCGGCCTAAAAGAC
>JBIOVR010000296.1:0-6878 GCA_044867875.1 Chitinophagaceae bacterium | reverse complement strand
TCGTATTGTGAGATCAGGCAGATGGATAAGAGAACGATCATTGTAAAAGAAGGAGAGGTTGATAATTACCTGAATATGGTTGTAAAGGGACTTGTAATGAAATATGTAAGGGTGAAGAAAAGCGATATGATATTACAACTTGCGACGGAGGGTCATGTAATCCATTCCGAAATATCTTTTCTTACCCGCTCTCCATCATTGGTTTTTGTAGAAACATTGGAACCAACGATAATGGTTTCCCTTACATATGATAAAATGGAAGAAGCGTTGGATAAATTTCCGCAGGGAGAACGGCTTGGTCGCCTGATCCTGACCGGTATGTATGTAAAAAAAGAAGAGAGTCGTTATTACCGGTTGCTAAGATCCCCAAGAGAACGGTTTCTCGATTATATAAATGCACATCCTCATATGTTACAACGAGTGCCTCAAAAGTACCTGGCATCTTACCTGAATATTAAGCCTGAAACTTTCAGCAGGATGAAACACCTGGTAGCAAAACAATAAAATTCTGCACAGATTCTGTCCAAAATTGTAAAATTGCTTGATTCAAATCATTAATTCAGTATCTTACAGGGATTAGTAGCAAAATTATGAGCCGCCAAAAATCTCTCCTTGATTTTTTAAATAAGTTTATTCCCCTAAGCCTTGATGAGTACAATGAATTAATAGCACCGTGCATTTTTAAAAGGCATTTTGATAAGAAATCGATCATTACCAGGGCCGGGGAAGTTGAGAATTATCTCAACTTTATCGATTCAGGACTTGCCCGGAAATATTATAAGAAAACGAACGAAGAAGTAAATACACAAATTTCTTACGAAGGGCATATCATTCATTCACAGGAATCTTTTCATAGCCGCACCCCTTCAGAGTATTCTATTGAAGCAATAGAACCTACTGTGTTGAGTTCCATTACTTATGAATGTCTTGAAGAAATGTATTCATCATCGGAAAAAATGCAGCGGCTTGGCAGGCTTATTATTACTGCTACCATGGTTATGAAAGATAAATGGCAAAGCCAGCTTGTTAAGCTTTCACCAAGAGAAAGGTTTATAAGTTTTGTAACGAGGCATCCTGAATTAATGCAGCGGGTACCGCAGAAATATCTTGCTTCTTATCTCAATATCAAACCAGAAACTTTCAGCCGTTTTAAGCACCTGGTAAAAGATCATTCGAAGAAAATAGTCGTTCACCAGAATTAAGTTTTTCTTTCCCATCTGAAGTCGCATTTTTTTGCACCTAATGCGATCGTCCCATTTCTTACGAGTTTAAGCCCGGCAAGATCAGAAGTTATATGATCAACTTCGCAAAGGATCGAAGAATACTTTTGATAATTATGTTTCTTAAAAAGTTTGCAAATGCCGCATTCCAGGATATCAACACCATAGCCGAGTCCCAGTGTCTCTTTTTTATCAGTTATAATATTTGCAATAAACCCATCCGGGTTTGAGTTTCTGCTTACTCTTTTATTAAATGCTTTTAAGAAATATGCTGCGAGCTTTGTGTTGATCAATTTAGCCGGAAGCTTTTTTAGTAATTCCTGAAGTTTGTTTTTGGGCCTGACAAATTCTGTAACTATCTCAAGACAAATTTTTCTTGTTGTTTCAAATTTCTCACCTTGTTCATCAAGTGTTTTTATAAGTGCTAAAAAATAAGCAGAAAAATCAAGTCGTTTGTCAATTGGATTCGCTGACTTTGCTGCAAAACTTGTATCTGCGGAAATTATCTTGTAATGGAAATCTGTTTTCGTAACTATAGTATTTGAATGGTCGGGAAAATTTTTCTTAATACCTGCAATAAAATATTTTCTATAGTTAGCCACTAGGTTTCAATTTGAAAAATCTTTTTAAAGATTTACTACTAGAACCGGGATCGATAATTCATGTCTTACCGCATCGGTTGTTTCACCATAAATAAGATCCTTAAGACCCGTATGTCCATGTGCGCCGATCACCAAAATATCAGCTTTTGATTCATTTACAATGCGAACAATTTCTTTTGAACGGTCCTTGAAACCGAGCCTGCCTTCAGCAATAAATCCACGAGCTATTAATTGTGAAACATAGTCACCCAGTTTTTCTTTATCTTTTCTTGTTTCAAGGTCATCGCTTTCTTTGCCATAAATAGTGGCAGAAACACTTTCCACCACATGTATCAAAACAAATGAAGCGTTGTTTTTTGCTTGTCCAATGGCATGTGCGATAAGTTTTGCATCGTTAGAACTAAGGTCGATCGCTACCGCAATTTTATTATAAGATGGAACTGATACATTTTCGATTACTCCCGGTTGTGCATGAATATCTTTTGTAATAGTTTTATGTTTTCGTTTGCGAAGCGGATAAATAGTAGCAACCGCCAGGAGACTGATAAAAAACAACCCTGCAAGTATGATCACTGCTTTCCAAAAAACACTATTTGACGTAGCAAAAAAGTCAGAAGCCTGTTCTACTACCATCCTGATATTTAAATAAATAAGTACAGCAGCAATTAAAGATGCAAGCACTATCACCAATGGCTTGATCGCATATTTTCCCATTGCCTGTTTGTCACTGGTAAAATGGATCAAAGGAATGATAGCAAAACCAAGTTGCAAACTCAGTATCACCTGGCTTAATATCAGCAGGCTATCGATATTATCTTCCCCATTTATTAAAATGACAATTACAGCTGGAACTATTGCGATAAGCCTTGTCATCAATCTTCTTACCCATGGTGCAATACGCAATTGTAAATATCCTTCCATTACAATTTGACCGGCGAGTGTTCCGGTGATAGTTGAACTTTGTCCTGATGCTATTAATGCAATGGCAAAAAGTATGGGAGCAAGTTTAGTTCCAAGGAAAGAGGGTAGAAGTTCATGCGCCACTTTTATTTCAGCAACATCTGTTCTGCCTGTTTTAAAAAAGGCAGTGGCAGCCAAAACAAGGATTGCAGCGTTAACAAAAAAGGCAAGATTCAAAGCAATAGTACTGTCGATAAAATTTAGCTTCAACGCTTTTTTTATTCCCGCATCATCCCGTTTTATTTTTCTTGTTTGTACGAGTGCCGAGTGCAAATACAAATTATGCGGCATTACCGTGGCACCGATAATTCCGATAGCTATATACAGCGCAGTATCATTTGGTATGGTAGGAATAAAACCAGTTGCAACTTCTGCTAATTGTGGTTTAACTAAAATTATTTCAATAAGAAATGAAACACCAATAACAGCGATAAGTGCGATAATAAAGGCCTCCATTTTGCGAATACCAAGGCGCTGAAGGAATAAAAACAAAAAAGTATCAAGCACCGTGATTGATACACCCCAAATAAGTGGTAAGCCTGTAAGCAACTGTAAGCCGATCGCCATACCAAGTATTTCAGCAAGATCAGTGGCGGCAATTGCTATTTCTGCAAGACCATATAATGCATAGTTGATATAACGAGGATATGTTTCCCTGTTTGCCTGCGCAAGGTCCCGTCCTCTCACTATTCCCAGTCTTGCTGATAAACTTTGTAATAAAAGTGCCATCAGGTTACTCATCAACAATACCCAGATAAGTTTATAGCCAAACTGGCTGCCACCTGCAAGATCAGTAGCCCAATTACCCGGATCCATATAACCAACACTAACGAGATAGGCAGGACCGAAAAACGAAAGTATTTTTCTCCAACCCGGTCTTCTTGTACTGGTTGTATCTACTGTTTGGTGAACCTCACTTAGTGAAGGGTAACTATGTAAGTTATCCATGTTTTACATAAATGTTTTTAGCTAACTGATCACTTATGGTCATCAGTTTATTGTCTAATTTAATTTCCAGCGAATCGTCGTAACTGAATTTTCTTTTTACAGCGATCGAAGCGCCTATATTTATTTTTTTCTCATTCAAATGTTCCAGTAACAACCCGGATTGATTGGCGATAAAGCAGATCCTGGCAGTTTTATTCAGAGGCAATTCCTGTAAGCTTATTTGTTTTCCTGTTTCCATTTTTCCATTGGTATCGGGTATGGGATCACCATGCGGATCAAATTTTGGAGAACCGAGATATTCATCCAGCTTATCTATTAATTTTTTGCTGCTTACATGTTCCAGTTGCTCTGCTACTTCATGGACCTCATCCCAACTAAATTTTAATTTCTCTGCTAAAAAATATTCCCATAAACGATGACGCCGTATAATACTCAATGCCACCTTCTTTCCTTCAGGAGTTAACCGAAAACCCTGGTAGGGCTGGTAATTAACCAATTTCCGGGTTTTTAATTTTTTCATCATGTCGGTGATCGAAGCCGGTTTGGCTTTTAGTTTTTCGGCAAGCTCATTGGTAGACACGTTCTCATCTTTGATCTGTAAATGAAAGATCGTCTTCAGGTAATTCTCTTCACTGGTCGAAAAATTAAGCATGACTAAAAATAAATTTAGACAAACCTAAAAAATACTTATTGGATTTCCAAGAAATTTTTCGTTATGGCATAAAAATGGAAAGGTTTATATTCGATAACAATTTGAAGAATATGGTCCGGTATCTTGCCTGTTTGATCGTCGCTATTAATCTGTTTACGAGTTGCGGTAATAAGAAAAAGCCTTCTCTTTCCGGCACTGATGAGGTGGGTATCACCGATTTCATTGAATCGTTTGACTTAATAAACCCGCCGTATGAAGTGACCGATACTGCATTGAATAAAAAGGAAAAAGATTCATTACTCATCGCCGATAAAATATTTGCACAGTTTGTTCCGGATTCTGTGTTGGCAAAAGTTTTTGGTAAAAATGCAAAGCCAAAGATTTATATGGGTAAACGGTTGATGATAGAAAAGGAAATGTATTTATTTACAAAGGCGATGACTGCAGACAAAAAAACTTTGCTTGTTCTTTGCTTTGACAAGGAAAATAAGTTCAAAGCTTATTTGCCGTTGCTTGTGCAGGATAATGATCCTGCTACGACACAAGTAAGTGGATTGGATCGCAGGTTGTCATTTTACAAAACTATTTCCCTGAAACGACCAGATGGCTCAAGTGCTGAAGGAAAAGAAGCGTTTAGCTATGATGATGAAGCCGGCCAGTTCCTTCTTATTATGACCGATCCTCTTGATGACAGGGTGCAGGAAGTCATTAACCCGATCGATACGTTTGCAAGGAAAAATAAATTCTCTGCTGATTATCCAAAAGATAAAATGAATCTTGTTTCCATCCGTGATGATAGTAAAGCAGGAAGAATAAATTTCTTTATTCATTTTGATCGCAATGAAGGTGAATGTACGGGTGAACTAAAAGGAGTTGCAAATATTACCTCAAGCAATACCGCGGTCTATCAACAACCAGGTGATGCTTGTTCAATTCAATTTAATTTTTCATCCTCATCTGTTACTTTAAAGGAGATCCAGGCATGTGGAGCTCACAGGGGTGTTAAATGCTCTTTCGATGGAAGCTACCCCCGCAAAAAAGAAGTAAAACCGAAAACACCAGTTAAGCGAACATCCAAATGATTGTTAGTTGTTGTCGTTTATAGTATTTAATTTTCCCCCGTCTGTGAATAATTTAATAAAGGGATCGCATGTTCATACACTTTCCTATGTCTATTTCCCGTTATTTTGTGCCCTGTGTAAAAACCACACAATATGAGTTTTAGACAATTTAAAGTTCCATACCCTTTTGATGATAGATATTCGAAGAAAGTAGCCTACTTCTCCATGGAGTTTGCAACTCATCAGCCCCTCAAAATTTATAGCGGAGGTCTCGGATTTTTGTCCGGCTCTCATTTGCGAAGCGCTTATGAGCTCAGGCAAAACATGATCGGTGTTGGTATATTATGGAAGTATGGCTATTATGACCAGGCCCGCAACCAGGACCAAACATTGCAAGTGACCTGGATGGAAAAGCAATACAGCTTTTTGAAAGATACCGGTATTAAATTCCAGATAACTGTGCATGAACACCCGGTTTGGGTAAAAGCATGGTATCTCGATCCTGAGATATTTAAAACAGCTCCTTTATTTTTATTAAGCACCGATCTGCCGGAAAATGATTATGTATCGCAGACGATCACACATCGTTTATATGATGCGAACGTAGCAACGAAAGTGGCGCAATTTATTTTACTTGGTGTTGGTGGAGCTAAGTTGATCGATGAACTTGGTTTTAATCCTGATGTATATCATTTAAATGAAGCACACGGCATCTCTGCTGCATTTTATTTGTATAAAAAATATGAGAATGATCTGAAGGAAGTAAAGAAACGTCTTGTATTCACCACGCATACACCCGAAGAAGCAGGGAACGAAAAACATGATATCCATCTATGTCATAAAATGAGTTATTTCTGCGGACTGTCTGTTGATGAGGTAAAGAAATTAACGGGAAATAACGAAGATATGTTCAATCATTCTCTTGTTGCTTTGCGTTTTGCAAGACTGGCCAATGGCGTTTCGCAATTGCATGGTGTAGTTTCAAGAGAAATGTGGAAGAAGTATAGTGATATATGTCCGATCATTTCGATCACCAATTCGCAGAACTGGCGATACTGGGCAGATAAGCAGTTGTACAAATTCATGGAAGAAGGAAATGATTGGGCATTTGATGATAGAAAAAAACATTTAAAGAAAAGGGCATTTGAAATAGTTGCAGATCAAACAGGAAAGGTCTTTGATCAAAATGTATTTACAATTGTATGGGCAAGAAGATTTGCAGGATATAAAAGAGCTGGGCTGATCGCAACCGAAGAAGAGCAGTTTGAAAAATTATTAAACGATAAAAAATATCCTGTTCAAATTATCTGGGCCGGTAAACCTTACCCGGTTGATTATCCTGCGATCTCTGAATTCAATCATCTTGTACATTTAAGTAAGAAGTATAATAATGTAGCTGTGCTTGTTGGGTATGAACTCGGCCTTTCAAAAAGAT
>JBIOVR010000295.1:0-10902 GCA_044867875.1 Chitinophagaceae bacterium | reverse complement strand
AAAAAAGCAAAAAATCAAATACAAAACGAAGGCAGAAGATACTAGTTCACAACTTAAAAATTTAGAATCTCAAAAAAGATCTAAACCAAGGAACAAAATTGATCCTGGTAATAAATTCTTTATTAATCACTGGAAACAACTCGTCGTTTTAATCATATTAGCGATGGGGTTATATGTTCAAACCTTCAGCTTCCAATATGTGCTTGATGATAGACTAGTGATCACAAATAATAAATTCACAGAAAAAGGGATTTCAGGAATACTTGAAATATTCAGTAACGAAAGTTTTAAGGGCAGCCTCGGCGAACAAAAGGAATTAGTTGAGGGCGGTCGCTATCGTCCATTAAGCATAGCAAGTTTTGCCCTGGAAAAAAGTATAACAGGAGGCAGTGCATCGGCTAGCCATCTCATCAATATCATTCTTTATACATTAACAGGAATATTTCTTTATCGGGTTTTACTAATTCTCTTTCCAGGAAATTCGAAATTATTTATTAACGTACCTTTTGCCGCTGCTACATTGTTTATTGTCCATCCTTTGCATGTTGAAGTTGTAGCCAATGTAAAAGGTCGTGATGAAATTTTTGCATTTATTGCCGAGCTGGCAGTTCTTTACTTTTCCTTAAAATGGCTGCAGGAGAAGAAGAGCAGGTATCTTATTTTTTCGGCTATTTGTTTTTTGTTGGGGATTTTTTCTAAAGAAAACCTTGTTACATTTCTTTTAATAGTTCCGATAACTGCTTATTTCTTTACACATTCTTCCATAAGCGACAAAATAAAACTTACTCTACCACTTTTAGGTGCAACTTTAATATATCTTATTATTCGCTATGCAGTATTGGGATATATGTTCTCGGGTGCTGAAATAACCAACCTTATGAACAATCCATTTTATGGAATGGGTCTTAGTGAAAAGACAGCAACAATATTTTACACACTTCTCCTGTATCTTAAGCTGTTAATTTATCCTCATCCACTTACACATGATTATTATCCCTATCATATTCCCATCATGCACTGGTCTGATTGGCAATCGATCCTCTCACTCATTCTTAACCTGGGATTGTTGATATATATGGCTTTCAACTGGAAAAGAAAGTCAGTTCTTTCTTACTGCATAGCGTTCTATTTTATCACTTTAAGTATTGTGAGCAACTTATTTATTTCAGTTGGTACTTTCATGAATGAACGTTTTCTTTACCATGCTTCACTTGGTTTTTGTATTGCGTTAAGCTGGCTTTTGATAGAAAGAATGAATGCAGATCAGACTAAGAGAATTTTAGGAAATGTGATCTTAGGTATTGGTGTGATCACCTTTTCAATACTTTCTTATATACGAATTCCCGACTGGAAAACTAATGATACATTGAATAAAGCCGCAATAAAAACTTCGTATAACAGTGCAAGAGCTAATCTTTTTTATGGTGTGCTTATCTGGGAAAAAGATTATCTGACCTTGCCCAAAGATGCAAGTGCTGCAAGAAAAAGAGCACTTCTTGACTCCCTAAAACCGTATTTTGACAAAGCCCTTCAAATTTTACCAAGTTACATATCAGCAAATTCGATGAAAGCAGGCGTTGCAGGGGAGTATCATAAGCTTGATAATAAACTCGAGCCTTTGATCAAATCATTTGAAGAAGTAAACTTAACTGGTACTTATGAAAAATTTATAATCGACTATCTCCACTTTATCAATAAACGAGTAAATAATTTGGCTGATGCAAAATTGCTTCAAGGGTTTTATCAACGTATGATTCCATATTACGATGCCACTTTCAAAAACTCAACTCTTCCCGGAGAATACAGATCATTATTGAAAGAAGTGCAAGAAAAAATCCCGAGTTTACAATAAATCTTTAGTCAACTACAAATCAGTGCTCTTACATTTGTAATATGTCAAAATCCGTCATTTGTATCGGTGCTGCTTTTATTGATGAGCTCTTTCACATGCAAGAGGAAATGATCATGGGTTCTACTGTCCCGGCATCAGTAACTAAAACAGTTGGAGGTGTAAGCAGGAATATAGCCCATCAATTAGCTCTGCTTGGAGTAGAAGTTCATTTAATAACTGTATTTGGGAATGACAGTGATGGTGATTGGTTGAAACAATCTTGCACCAATGCAGGTGTTAAGCTTGATGCATCAATAACCAAAGAAGGCCTCTCAGGAAAATATACAGCCATTCTAAACCTTGACGCTTCTTTGTTCACGGGATTTTTAACCAATGCCGCAACAAACCTTATAACATCTCAGCACTTAGAAAAACACAAGGCTTTATTGCAAACTGCTTCTTATTTACTTGCTGATGCAAATGTTTCTGTTGAAGCTGGTGAATGGTTGCTTGCTTTTACTAATGAAACAGGAATTCCACTTATACTTGAACCTGTCTCTGTGCCACCTGCAAGAAAATTCAAAGATGTCAACCTCAGAGGACTTCATCTTGTTACTCCAAACGAAGACGAGTTGCCTGTGCTTTGTTCAGAGAAAGCTTTATTCACTCAACATCAAATAGAAGAATTGATCGATAAAGGAGTGGAGAATGTTTGGTTGCATAATGGAAAACTTGGTTCGGCAATTTATAATAAAGAAAGATCGATAACACTTCATGCACCTGAAATAGAAATTGTGGATTGCACCGGCGCAGGAGATGGTTCTTTATCTGGTTTTATTTTAGGTAAAACGTTGGGTAAAGAAGATGTTGATTGTTTAAAGCTTGCTCATACATTATCAGCAGAAATTTTACAAGTGAACGGCGCCATCGCTACTCATTTAAATCAGCAAAAATTGTTAAGTCTCGTTTCAAAATATTATCCTGACTAATGCACTCATTCTTAGAAATACATCCCGAAGTACAAAATGCACTAGCTGATGGTAAGCCTGTTGTTGCATTAGAATCAACCATTATTTCTCATGGCATGCCTTATCCGGAGAATATAAATACAGCTATAGAAGTAGAAAATATTGTTAGAAACAATGCAGCCGTGCCTGCAACGATCGCCATCTTCAATGGCAAATGCTACGCCGGATTAACCAAAGACCAATTAGAATATTTTGCTTCAGCAAAAGATGTGTGGAAAGTAAGTCTTCGTGACATGCCTTATGTGATCAGCAATAAATTATACGGAGCAACTACAGTAGCTGCAACCATGCGTATCGCATCAATGGCTGGTATAAAAATATTTGTAACCGGTGGGATAGGAGGTGTACATAGAAACGCAAGTGAAACGATGGATGTGTCAGCAGATCTTAATGAAATGGAACAAACCTCGGTGGCAGTTGTATCTGCTGGTATAAAATCAATTCTTGACATTGGTTTAACGCTTGAATATTTAGAAACAAAAGGAATTCCAGTTGTTACAGTTGGACAAAATGAGTTCCCAAGTTTTTATTCCCGTAAAAGTGGATTCAGCTCTCCTTTGCGTTTAGATGATGTTGATGAAATAGCAACCATGCTACATGCAAAATGGCAAATGGGATTAAATGGCGCTGTCCTGATCGCCAATCCTCTTCCTCCTGACCAGGAAATTGTTGCTGAAGAAATGGAAGTTCATATTCAAAAAGCATTGAATGCGGCAAAGGAAAAAAAGATCAGTGGAAAAGAAGTAACTCCTTTCTTATTACAATACATTTCAGAACATACAAAAGGAGAAAGCCTTGCAGCAAATATTGCTTTAATAAAAAACAATGCGAGGCTGGGAGCGGAGTTAGCAGTCGCCTGGTCAAAAAGTCATAACTAAATTCTTACAGCAGTTACAAGCGGCTCAGGTTCATGTACACTTAATGAAACAGCTTTATCATTAGTAATTTTAAAAATTATTTTTACAGAAGGAGCACCTGCTGGTGAAAAAGCATTTTCTTCAATTTTATTCAGTTTGCGTGGAGACGAACCTTTCCGCCCTATTTGCAAAAACCCCAGGCGATGTGTGTCCACTATAAATATTTCTCCTTCGCCATTTCCAAAACGATATTCACCTGGATATTTTTTCTTTTCTTCTTCTGTTACATCTAAACTTATAGGTTTTATATCTGCATTACCCAAACTCTCTAAATAGCTGATCACTTTATTTACATTGGCTGCATCAGGTGAAGTAATATCTTTATTTTCCAATCTATTCTTTGCGTGCTGCAATAATGTAATACCGTGCGGTCCGTTATGCGATTGAATTCCAGGAACCGTCTCTATAATTTCCTGCACACTTTTAAGCATACCCATCATAGTATAGGTAAAAATATCCGGCCTTGCGCCATGGCTAATTAAAAATTCAGCAATATCACGTCGGCCAACATGAGAAGCTGCACCAAGAGCCGTTTCCCAATCACCAAAGCCCCAATCCCATGAAGCACCTGCTAATTCTGGACGACTATTCACCAATTCTTTTACTTTATCAAAATTTCCATGCGATGCACCCACTATACCACTTGCCATGCTATCGTTTATACCTGGATACCGGTAAAAAAGCGGCTCGGTATTATTTCCAACTTCAATTTTATTGATTACAGTCTGTGCAGATAAATTACCAAGTGCAGTGATACCAATCAAACCAAAAGCAGAACTTTTAATGAAGCGGCGGCGTTGATTACTATTTTCCATGGTAAAATGTTTATGTGGCCACTACCAATTTACCGAATTAGATACCAGCACGACAATAAATTTCCGATAGCCGGTATTATAAACTGATAGCTGAATTGCGGTAAGTGTATTTATTAAAAAAGCCATCCCGACTTAGTCTGGATGGCTTTGATTGAAAATTAATTTCTGATTGATCAAGCACCCAATGTCCAACCTTCTCTATATTGTCTTTTTACAAACTGGTTGGCTTCATCAAAGTTGGTGATCTTCATGTTCTTTGCATCCCACAGCAATTTCTTGCGACCAAGCCACTTATCATCCCAGCCTTTTCCTTTTGGATTTTTCATTAAGAAACTTCGAAGTGCAAGGTTTCCAATTAAAATACTTTCAGTAAATGGTCCTGCATATTCAAACGGTGAACTTGTTTTTGCATTACCATAACCAGCAATACATGCATTTACCCATTGCAGGTAATGACCTTCAGGAACTCTCTTTATTTTTTCATCAGGAAGTTTTTTCTCTTTCATCAATGTTGTTGGCAACAATCTTGGATTGGCACCATAACAATCCATCAATAACTTTCCTTTTGTACCAACAAAAAGAACACCGCCATCCCAATTACCAAATGCTTCTTCAGGTAAAAGTTCATCAGGTCTTTCTGGTAATAAACCACCATCATGCCATGATACTTTTATATTTCCTTTACCATCAGTTCTTGGATAATTCAAATGTATGATCGATGAAGCAGGGCATGCATCCGGGTTTTGTGAATCATCCCACATTTTAGCCCAGATGGTCGCAATACTTGCCTCAACTGAATCAGGATAAAGAATTGGCAAAATGCGATAAATAGGATCCATGATATGACATGCCATATCACCTAATGCCCCGGTACCATAAGCCCACCAACCACGCCAGTTAAATGGAAGATATGCCGGGTTGAAATCTATTTTCGGCGCAGTTCCTAACCAAAGATCCCAATCAAGTTCTTTTGGAATTTCATGTTGACCAGTAGGAGTAGGAATGCCTTGTGGCCATACAGGCCTGTTTGTCCATGCATGTGCTGTATGTACATCACCTATCAAACCTGCATCAAAAATTTCTTTTGCTTTTCTTACGCCATCTCCAGAACCACCCTGGTTGCCCATTTGTGTAACTACCTTATATTTTTTGGCTGCTTCCGTTAACATCCTTGCTTCATAGATATCATGCGTCAATGGCTTTTGTGTGTACACATGTTTGCCTAATTGCATTGCAGCAATAGTAGCAACAGCATGTGTATGATCGGGTGTTGAAATTGAACATGCATCAATATTATTTTTTTCTTTTTCTAGCATTATTCTGAAATCCTTGTAATACGGAGCATTCGGAAATGATTGTCTCGATTTCACAGCTTGCCTGTCATCAACATCGCATAACGCAACAATACTTACATTAGGGCTTTTTGCAAATTCTGCGAGGTCACTTTGCCCTTTACCTCCAGCACCAATACCAGCAATTCTAAGTTTATCACTAGGTGCAATAAAACCGCGGCCAATAACATGGCGGGGTACAATGAAGAAACCGGCACCTGCAACAGCACTGTTTCTTATAAATTTTCTTCTTGAGTTACTCATATAAAAAAAATTAAAAATTAAAGATCAAAAGTCAAAAAATTTTTACGCAGAAGTCTTATCGAAGCTGACGCATTCCTTCAATTCTTTTTCTGTATAAGAAAGCCCGTATTGTTTTAATACATCATCTGGCACACCATTCCATTGAGTAGGAACGTTGCCCATATAGCCAATATCTTTTACACCAATTTGTGATGTATAAAATCCTGTTGCCACCATATCTCTCATTTTACTAAAGAAAGAAACTCCCTGTGCCATTTCAGGTTTTGCTTTTTGAGGATAGGCGATCTGATCGATAAGTTCGATCTGTTGTTGTTGCGTACAATCCTTAAATGAATTATTGTATTTATTTAAGCATTGCATATCCAGCCAGCGCAAACCGCCGCGTAATGGAGTTTGATGATACGGCATATCTTTTACAATGAACTCGATGAATTCAGGAACTTTTGCTTCGGTTGCACTGCCACTTACTTCATCTTTTGGTATAATGATATCAGAGAGTACTGCGATCGTTGCCATTTCGTGATCTGTAAAAAACTTATCCATTGCCAGTAACCGCTTTTCATTTTCCACTTCGGCGGGATTGCGATCAAGATCAAATTTTGGCTCAATAGCCGCAACAACTTTCTTTTCATCAGGACCACAGCCGGCAACAACTGCAGGTACAGCTACAGCGCCGGTTACAATTAATTTTAGCGATTCTCTTCTTTTCATATTTTGAGTTTATCGTTTGTTTAATAGAGAACAGAAACCTGAACGGAGCGTCGCAACGATGTTTGATCGGAGCGATGCAGCCGGTCTACAAATTATTTTTTTTCATTTCATCAATAATATGTTCACTTGCCCTCATGCTCAATGCCAGGATCGTCCACGTAATATTTTTATCAGCCTGTGAAGTGAATGCACCGCCATCAACTACAAAAAGATTTTTGCAATCATGTGCCTGGTTCCAGCTATTCAATGCAGAATTTTTTGCAGTGCTTCCCATACGTACTGTTCCTCCTTCGTGAATGATCTCTCCTGGTTTTGCCAATCCATATTGATTTTTTTCATCATCATTTGCACCCCATGTGATCACTGCTCCCATATTATGCATGATCTCTTTGAAAGTTTCTTTCATGTGTTTCGCCTGGTTCACTTCATAGTCACTCCATTTTACATTGAATTTTAAAACGGGAATGCCATACTTGTCAACAACATTCGGATCGATCTCGCAAAAATTATCTTCTCTTGGAATCGCTTCACCACGACCAGCCATACCCACACTTGCTCCATAGAAGTAGCGATAATCTTCTTTCAAAGATTTACCATAACCACCACCTTCTTTTTTCACACCATTTACAGCATACTTGCCATTGAAGCTTTCAATGCCACCCATAAATCCATAAGCAGGCTGTCCCATACCGCCCCAATACTCAATATGATAACCACGGGGAAAATCCAATTTCTTATTATCTAACCACCATGGCGAATAAACATGCAAACCACCAACACCATCTTCATTATATCTCTTGCGACCAAATAGCGTTGGGAGATAACCACCAAGTGCAGCACCAGTTGAATCATGTAAATATTTTCCGACAACACCACTTGAATTTGCAAGGCCGTTCTGATGTCTTGCAGATCTTGAATTCAATAAAAGCCTTGAAGATTCACAGGCGCCGGCAGCAACAATAACAACACGACCAGTTACCTGGTACTCCTGCATATCTTCTTTATTAATATAAGAAACTCCTGTAGCAAGTCCTTCACTGTTTGTCAATACTTCACGAGCCATAGCATTCGCCACAACATCAACATTGCCTGTAGCGATCGCAGGATAAATAAGAACATTTGTAGATGAGAAATCAGCTTTTGCCATACTGCAATTGCGGTTGCATTGCCCGCAAAAGAAACAGGCCCCACGATCAGTCGTGCTTTTTATTTTTTTAGTAAGAATAGAAAGTCGTGAAGGGATCACTCTCACTTTTGCTTGTTCTGCTGCACGTTTAATAAAAAGTTCATGCAAACGTGGCTTAGGGGGCGGTAGAAAAACTCCGTCTGGGTCATTTTCCAAGCCTTCATTTGTTCCAAATACTCCGATCAACTCATCAATTCTATCATAATAAGGTTTGATGTCATCATAACTAATAGGCCAATCATCACCAAGTCCATCAATGCTTCTTCTTTTAAAATCCTTCGGGCCGAAGCGAAGTGAAATTCTTCCCCAATGGTTTGTTCTTCCACCCAACATTCTTGCACGCCACCATGCCCAATCAGTTCCTGGAGCTTTTGTAAATGGCTCGCCATCTATTTCCCAACCGTAATAGCTTGCATCAAAATCACCAAAGGGACGAAGCTTTGTAGAGGCACCACGTCGCGGACTATCCCATGGGTTTTTTAATTGAGTAATGTTTTTTTGCGGATCATACATGTACCCGGCTTCGAGTAAACAAACTTTTAATCCTGCATTCGCCAACACATAAGCAGCCATTCCACCACCAGCACCTGAACCCACGATTACCGCATCATACTTTTTTGGTTGTTTTTTGATCTGGAGATCTCCCATTTGCGAAAAATTTTATAATTGGCCGTCAATTTACACGATAAAGTATCACCTTGTTTATTTTTCATAAAATTTCTCCGCACATTCGTTAGCATAGTATATTCTTTTGTGAAAGTCCGCCTTATATAATGAACCGATCCGTTATGATCCTTTCGGGTTACTGAATTTTATTTTTTCGAAGTCGCAGAGTATATATGATTTATGAAATAATCATTTTTGAAGATGTGAATATTCCCAAACTTATTGCAGAATCCTATAGTTGCACGATCTTATAACAGGAATGATTTCAATTATTTTTTGGCGGCCCGATCAATATTTTTGCCGATCAAATAGCCAACTGCCGCTCCCACAATACCGCCCCCAAGTGCCCAAATAAAATCACCCTGTGTAGCAAAATAAAAAATTGCCATACCAACTACTGCACCACCAACTGCAAATACAGAGCTTGCTTTTGCTTTGGCTTTTGATTCACCTGTATTGCCTGCAACCCTGTTTTGAAATTGTTTCAGGTGTTCTTTATGTCCTTTACGATGATGAGGTCTTGCCATTATTTGAGATTTATCGTAAGATAATAATTGCAAACGAAAAAAATATTGATTTACCTGTTTGATTCACTTAGCCAGTGAAACTGCCGTTCGGCCAGTTGAAAATGCCGGTTGCTTTTTCTCAAAACAATAAACAATGAATCATTTCTTAGTTTGCCCCAAAGCCGAACGATATTGCTGTCTGGTATTTCATATTTAAATGAAAGCAGCGGATTTGTATCTCCAAATGATCTTACAAAATCCAATGATTGCTTTGCAGAATCGACACTATAATTAAAATAAGCCCTGCCATATCTTTTTCGAAAAAGAGAGTCAGTTGTTTTGATACTTCCATATCCTTCTTCAAAAATTATATCCTGCCAGCGAAGAGTATCAGTGATCAGTGGCGGAATAGTATCCTTGTTTAAAACATAAGACTCAACCTGGTAAACTCCTTTTGCGATAGGTCCATCAGGATGTACAGCATGAAACTGATTATAATTTCCAAGAGTTGAATAAAACATCCATCCTACAAAAACACCAATGAAGACAACCTTAAGGCCAATCCTTGCTATCCTCATCCATTTCTTTTCAAACCTGACATTATAAGTACTGCATGCATCTGCTTGTTTATTCATTACAAAAAATGCAAATATTCGTTTGAACTCGTGTGCAAATAAAAAGAGACACATAAATACAAGCCGGATAGAAAATATTTTTACAGGAATATCATAACTGAGGTTCATCATCATAACGTTAACAAAAACACCAGTCGCCAGCAATGTTCCGAATGTTGCAGTTCGTCTTGATAACAATAATATACCGGCCAATATCTCCATAACACCTGAAAAGACCTGGTAAGGAGTTGAATAACCCATGAACATCCATGATAAGCGCATTGGTAAAAGATCGCCAAGTGGTGTAGCTAATAAACTCGGGTTAGGAAAAGTCATTTGTAAGGCAAACAGTTTTATAATGCCGTATAAAAAAGCAAATAAGGCAATGTAATAACGAACAAAAAGACAAAGCCAATAATCGGCTTTATTATAACTCTTCCGTTTACGATCCAGTATTGACCAAATAAAACAGCCGACAGCAGCAAGAAATAAAAATAAACTCAGCTGTGCCCAGCCCCATGATGTGTCACCACTGCCTGATACGGGAACCAATTCCTCTTTTATATGAAATAGTTTAGCGTTCGCAAAACGAACAGCCCAATCCTCAAGCTCAGAATACCATTGAGTAAGCCATGATAATTTTATTTCATAAAGCAGTGAATCAAACCAATTCCAGGGCGCCATATACAACCCAAGAAAAATAAAAAAGAAACGAAACAATACTCTTTTCCACAAAGGCCAGTTCATATCGCAGGATGGATACATGATCATAAGCAGTGATTTGCTTTTAAAGATATTGATTTCTGATTCACAAATGTCTGTTCTCAAAACAGCTAAGAGTATAAAATCCATTGGAAATTTTTATTAACCGTTGGTAAATTCATTATCATTTACTACGATAGATTTGCTATTTTTCGCGACTATTATCGTCACTATGCCAAAACAAGCTGTTCTAATATCTCTTTTGTTTTTCGCTGTACATTCTTATTCGCAGGATGCCACGGTATTTAAACCTGACTCTGTAAAAAAAGAA